>DITO01000050.1 GCA_002422065.1 Erysipelotrichaceae bacterium UBA6182
TATTTTCATTTCATCGCATCCATTATTCAGATTTTAAATCTAGTTAAAGTATCATTAGGCTCCACTCCTGTTGATAATATCATCATTAGCATCTGGGTCATGGCACCAATTTACTCTTTGATATCTTCATTCTTAATCTTGGAGTTTGTGGATTACTTCAAATATAAACATCGTTGGATTCAATTTGTCGTAACGTTTTTTGCAATCTTCTACACCAACTACCATTATTGGAAAGTATCCTATGCATTTTATGGTAATACTTGGCGTTCACTCTTCATGGCATTCCTGATGTATATCCTATATTGCTGGATTCATGAACAAAACAGCAATTATAAATACATTGCAGCTATTGTCTTTGGTGCTTCATTAGCAGCGTCATCGTCTTCGCTCTTTATTGGCTTCGCAATACTTTTGGGCTTCGGTTTTGTTTTATTCAAAAACAAAGAGAAGAACATTTTAGAGAATCTTTCCATCATTGCCATTCCTATGGTTATCTATGTTTTGTCAATCGTATCGAAAGATTATTTCAATGTATCAATCATTCTGTTATTTGTCCCTTTATTGTTCTACAGTCAATTCATTATAAAACCGATTCACAATGCCGTTCAAGCAATAGATGGGTTTATTTCTAAACATGCGCGTTTAATTTTTCTAATCATATTACCGTTGATTGCGATCATCTACTCGTTGATTTATCCACTTATCGATCCTAATTTCCCTTATGGATTCAATCACTTCTTCCAGAATCATGCAGGCTATGACATGGTTAAGGATTATCTTTTCTTACATTCAAAAGGAATTGATATTGCTTTGAATATCATACGTTGGTCTGCAGTCCTAGTGCTTGTCCTTTTTGAAAGAAAAAAGGTTGTCTCAAGCTATTTCCTAAATCATCTATTGCTTATCATGGTCTTTTTCTTAAACCCACTCACAACAACATTCATTTCAAAAATGTTTGCTTCGAATGTGTATTACCGAGCATTTGAGTCGATCTTCAATGCTTTCTCAGAAGTTATGTTATTTTCATACTTGCTAAACTATCTAAGCAACAAAAAATTTCTTGTTGGCTTTTGTTCATTAACGCTCATATTTACAGTGTTCTATGAACATTATCGATCCTATATATTGCACGATCGTGCCAGCCTCTATGGTTTCGCTGCTGAAGAAGGTCAAACGGTTATGCCTTTATATAAGATCACCTATAACGAGTATGACACGATTCAAGAATTCCAAAATATCTTATCTAATACAAAACAGAGTCAAGATATACAACTCACCATCGTGTCTCATGTAAATGGTGTGCGAACCTTCGTTCCTGATGCGTATCAACTCTTTACGGCTCGCCAATACTGGTACAACTGGGATCGCGTCGATCAAACTTTCTATCAGCTTGCTTGGCGAAAGTTCCCATGGGATGAGGCAAGTAATTTGGATTATGCTAAGAGTTGTACATACCTGAAGCAATTCAAAGTGGATTATATTCTTAACGAAACCATTTATAATGCGGAGTTTGATAAAGCGACAGACGCATGTACAGAAACGCTCTATTATAATGGTGAGTTCAAGATCAAGAAGGTCAAATGAAAATTACACGCTTCCTAGAGACAACAATCACACTTTTCAGTATTCTCGTTTTTGGAGTGTTGCTCTTCACAAATCTGAACTTTGATTCGTATATTTTCGCTGGAACGAATCCACTCGTCTCAAATAGCGACGTCTACTTAATAATCCCAGCTTTGATCGCATTTTTAGCGATTCTTTACTTTTCAATTCGTTTCTATGCATCAAAGAGACAGGCTATAATCTTGATTGTCGTAATTAACATACTCGCTTTCTTAGGTCGAGTTTTCATTATCCAATCCTTTGAAATTGTACCCACGGCAGACATGTATCGAGTAGTATTGGCTGGAACTCAAATATTTAGTTATAAAGATTACACCAGTTTATTTACTGGAGGTTATGTCAACCTATTCTCAAATCAGTTTGGTGTCATATCCTTGCTAGGACTTTTTTTCAAACAGTTTGAATTCAATTTCAATCCATATTATTTTCTCAATATCGTTTTAATTCAAAGTTCGATTATCCTCATAACAGCCACATTTTTTGCAAAGCAACAATGGAAATCTGCGATTATCGCTACCCTTTTACTTAATGCTTTTATTCCAAATCTATTTAGTATGTTTATCATTTATGGTGACTTGTTTTCTTTGTTTGCACTCTCTGCCTTTATATTNNAGCACTGCTCACAAAGAAATGGAGAAAGTTATTTGAAATCAGCATTGGATTGATTATTGCGTTGATCATTGTCCAAAGCCTCCCTTCGCTTTATAGTGGTCTTCTTAACATTGAAATATCGGATACATCTTTACCTCACTCTCAATTCATAGGAATAGCGTTTGAGAAAGCAAGCATCGATAAAGAAAGCCCTGGTTTCTATACGGATAAATACTTTAATTACCATATCCAAAACAAGTATGATTCGGATCGAACCCACGCCTTCATTTTGGAAGATGTTTCAAAAAACATAGAAAATCTTATACACGAAGGAAAATTTTTTGATTTTCAAAATAAGAAAGTCCAAATCTTATGGACAGACCCGGACTTTGAAACAATGAATTTTATTTTACCAATGAACTATACTTTGACCAAAGAAGACTTCAGAGAAAATAATGATTTGCGAATCGGGGTAGCTTCAGAAGGTTCAAAGCCAACTAACGCACTAGGAGCATTTATAATTGATCAAATGTTCCAGATAAGAAAGCTGGAGAAAGTATTCTATCTCATGCTTCTTCTATGTGCATTCGTTTCTTCGATATTGAATCTAAGATACAAGAATATGGAGCTTATCTGGTTCCAATTGCTTGGCATCGGTTTCTTTCTATTCTTCCAATTCATGGAAATCAAGCCTAGATATCTACTGGTTTACATGAATTTCCTAGTCCAGCATTTCGTTTATGGAGTTGCGATCATAAGCGAGCAGATTTCGTCGAAACTTAAGAAGAATCCTTAAAATAATGAGTGAGCTAACAAGCAACAATATACCTGATTTCAATCCAGGAACAGAATAGTTTAGCTCGATTTCATTTTGTCCTTCTTCAACTTTTAGACAAGTAAACCCACCTTGACACGCAAATAATGCGTGTTTTTTATTATTGATTGATGTACTCCAACCATTATCATATGCCATACTAAGAAACAGAACTGCGGTATCTTTTGCCTTAACATTGACTTTAATTACACTATTACTAAACACACTAGGATTTATCCCTATTTCAACCCCTTGACCAGAATCAATTAAACCACCTAAATCAAGCGATTCAATAATATCTGAGTCGATGTAAGCTCGCTCCAATAAACGCTCACCAACAACAAATGTGTAAGCGTCTGGTCCTGATAGATAGGTTTCAATCGAATCGGTTGAATCAACTTCATAGTAAAGTCGACCAAAACTTGTTTTATCATTGAACTGATAGATTGCATAATTACCAAAGTCAACTTCAGGCATCAGTTGGATCGATGTGGATTCATTAACGAATAAGGGGTCTATCCAACGATAGATGGCGGCATACTGAACATTCATGATTTCATTGAAAGATGGTTCAAAATAGCTGAAGCTCCAGTTTGTTTCAGGCCATTGACCCGACCATCTCAAGAAATCCGAAAGCGTATATTGAAACGTCGTGTCATAGGTTGAATTCGCTTGGTATTCATAGAAAATATTGATGTTGTTTTGATCATATGAAT
>DITO01000171.1 GCA_002422065.1 Erysipelotrichaceae bacterium UBA6182
GGATCAATAAATTTACTAAAGCGTCCTGCAGCATCCGTTTGTATTTGTAAACGTTTTGCAGTTGCTTTAATACGCATTGGATCAAACTCAGCCACTTCGATGATAATAGATTGAGTGGAGCTTAAAATCTTAGAATTATCCCCTCCAATAATCCCACCTAAGCCCACTAATTCATCTTCAGAGACGATACAAACGTCCTGTGCGATGAGTTCATACGTAATCTCATCAAGAGCTGTGTATGAACCAACATGGCCCTCACTCGCTCCTAAATGATCGTTATTAAGAAGTGTGCGATCATAGAAATGAAGTGGGTGTCCTGTCTCTAACATAACCAGATTAGATATATCAACGACATTATTAATCGATTTGATGTTGTAAGCCATTAAGATATTTTTTAACCAACGTGGTGATTCACTGATGGTGACTTCTTCAATAATACGTCCTAAGAACTGAGGGCAACCTTCGGTGGTTGAGGTAATACTTAAAGGCGTGTGTTCAACATCATACACGACATGTTCATGAGGTACTGCAAGTAGTTCACGATTTAAGATGGCACTCACTTCCCACGCCATCGCAATCAGTGAATTCGCATTGGCACGATTTGGGGTAAGAGAAATATCAAAGAGCGTATCATCCCATCCTAAAGCTTCTAACGCATCCAACCCAAGTGGGTAGTCTTCACTTAAAATCGCAATGCCTTCTTTCATAGACTCAGGAATAAACTTATCATCAAGACCAAGCTCACTGTAGGAACAAATCATTCCAAAGGAAGGTTTACCACGAACTGTAGTCGCTTTAATGGTAAGTCCTGGAAGAACTGCACCAACTTTGGCAACAATGACATTGATCCCTTCTCGAACATTATCAGCACCACACACCACATCAATCACTTCATCACCCACATCCACGGTGGTTAAATGTAAGTGGTCAGAATCTGGATGATTAATGCATGTTAAAACACGACCGATAACACAGCCTTTTACATTCACTAAAGGCTTCACTTCTTCAACTTCAAAGCCTGCATGGGTTAATGCATGCGCTAAGGTGTCATCATTGACACCAATTAAATCCACACGGGTGGATAACCATTGTTTTGATAATATCATGGTGATTCTCCTTACTCAAACCGCTTAAATACTGATAAGAATGGGGCACTATTCGTATAGAAATGACGAATATCATCAATACCATACTTCAGCATTGCAATACGCTCTACACCACACCCAAACGCAAAGCCACTCACCACTTCAGGATCATAACCTGCTTTTCTTAAGACTTCAGGATGAACCATCCCTGCCCCTAAAACTTCAATCCAACCAGTATGTTTACATATACTGCATCCACTGCCCCCACATAAGTGACAGGATACATCCACTTCAACACTAGGTTCAGTAAATTGAAAGTATGAAGGGCGAAGACGTATCACACGAGCTTCACCAAACATGGCTTTCGCTAAGGTTTCTAAGGTATGTTTAAGGTTAGCCATGGTAACACCCTCTCCAACCACAAGACCTTCGATTTGAGTAAACTGATGAGAATGGGTTGCATCATCATCATCTTTACGATATACCTTACCAGGACAAATAACTTTTAAAGGAACATGAGGAGCACTAGCTTCAAGAACACGAGTTTGAATCGCTGTTGTGTGGGTACGTAACAACCACTCAACATCAATATAAAACGTGTCTTGCATATCTCTCGCTGGATGATTTGCCGGAATATTCGCTTTTTCAAAATTATAAAGATCAAGCTCTACTTCAGGACCTTCCATCACTTGATAACCTAACCCAATGAAGACATCTTCAATGCTTTGAGTAACGAGGGTTAATGGATGTAATGTCCCTAAGGCAACACTAGTCCCTAATAATGTCATATCTAATGCTTCTTTTTTAAGATTTTGAGCAAGTTCAACTTGTTCAAGTCGCTCAATAGCTTCATCAAAGGCAGCCTCTAGGGTTGCTTTTAGAGTGTTAACTTGTGCGCCAAAGCTCTTACGCTCTTCTGGTTCTAAATCTTTTAAGGTACTCATAAGCGAAGCTACTTGACCTTTTTTGGATAATACTTGGATTCTAACCTCTTGAAGCTGTGCCACACTTGTAGCTTGGTTAATGGCTTCTAAGGCTGATTGTTGGATGTTTTCTATGGACATATTGCCTCCTTAACATAAAAAAACGTTTCTACTTCAGAAACGTTTGCACGCGGTACCATTCTGATTCACTCAATGAGTGCACCTCTAGTGGCGATAACGTGACCAACGGAAGGATCTCTTCTCTTATGAATTGAATAATGTGTCATTCAATGAAGTCTTTCACCGTCACTTCTCGCTTTGTTTGAACTGGTTCACACCATGGATTCATGCATCGATTTTCGTTACTATTATGACATACTTTACAAAACAACTCAACCTTTTAAAACAAACAGTGAATGCATTAAAATTGAGCCTGCCATCGCGACATTAAGTGATTCCACATGGTTAGTGTCGATACGAACTCTTTGAGTAGCTAATGCCTTCACATCATCACTTACTCCTGCACCTTCACTTCCAAGCACTAGCATGCATGGAATTTTAAACTTAAGGTTTTGAAGTGAAGCTGCATGATGAACATCACTCACAATGACATCATAGGATTTTAAAGATAGTTGAGTGGTAAACTCTTCAAGATTCATTGGATTGATACTGCATTGAAATAGTGCCCCTTGTGATGCCGCAATCGCTTTTGGACCATAAGGATCAGCACATCCAGGTAAGCAAATGATACTTGTGAAGTCAAAAGCTAAAGCACTACGAAGAAGGGTTCCTACATTACCTGGATCTTGAACACCATCTAAAACTAACACAAAGTCTTCTAATGGAAGAGGTTCTTGAATTTGAATAACACCAATAAAACGAGAAAGTGATGTGGTTACACATAGCTTACGCATGACACTTTCACTGACTTGAGTATAAGGAACATCACTTAATAATGCGTCTTCATTTAAACCATAGACTTGAGTTAATACTTTAGCTTTATAGGCCTCTTGAATTAAATGCTCTCCATCCACTAATGCAAGTTTAAGACGATCACGATATTTCTTTTGGTGAAGCTTTGCTAACTCAACAATCTGCTCATTATTTACACTCGTGATCATAGATTTTCTCCTTGGATTGTTATACTTTGTAGTCTTTGATAGGTCGTTGAAATATATAAATATACCCAATTTTAACACACTTCCTTTAAGACATAAACAACACAGGTTTCCCTGTGTTGTCAGACTGTTGACAAATGAAATACGTTTGTGGACAGTCTTTTTTAATGGACAAAAGATGTGGAAAAGTGAATGTGGACGAAATGATATAATATAAGTATCAAATGAGGACGTTATTATGTTTAAAAAGCGCACCCAAACCCAAGAAGAATTTGTCATGATGAGTATGGAGGATATGGTTCCACAAGCGCACTTACTGCGTAAAGTCGAGAAAACGATTGACTTAAATTTTATCAATGAACTCACTCAATCTTTGTATTCCCAAGACAAAGGAAGACACTGTATTGAACCCGTGGTTTTATTTAAGATTGTACTACTTCAATCCCTGTATGGCCTTAAATCCATGCGGGCCACGATTAAACAGTGCGAAACCGACGCTGCTTTTCGTTGGTTCTTAGGCATCCCTTTTGGACAAAGTGTGCCTCACTATTCAACATTTTCACAGAACTATCGACGACGTTTCGCAGAGACGGATGTGTTTGAAACGATCTTCGAAACCATCATTCACCAAGCCATTAAGCACCAATTGATTTCAGGTCGAGATCTTTTTACCGATTCAACCCATATTAAAGCGAATGCGAATAAGCGAAAGTTAAAGGAAGAAATCACAACGTATGTGAAGGAGCGAAAGCACGCATTAGAAGCTGAAATTAACCAAGTACGTGAGGAACTTGGGAAAGAAGGCTTTGATTTTGAGGATCATCTTGAATCAAAAACGACTAAAGTTTCAACCGTGGACCCAGATAGTGGCTATTATCATCGTGATGATAAGGAAAAAGGGTTTATGTATTTGGATCATCGTACCGTCGATGGATTAAATAATCTCATCGTAGATGTTCATATCACTCCAGGGAATGTGCATGATTCTCGACCATATCTTGGTCGCTTACACGCGATTATGAATCGGTATGGATTTAAGGTTAAGCAGGTAGGTTTGGACAGTGGTTATTATAGTTGGGAGATTATGGAAGCGTGTGAAGCGTTAGGTATCTTTTCAGTCATTGGATATCGTCGTGTTAATAAAAGTAAGGATCACAAGAAATTTGTCTATCGCGAAGCTGAGGATGTCATCGTTTGTCCCATTGGATGTGTCCTTCCGCTTCAAAATATTGATCGACTGGGATATAAACAATACTTTGATCGGCAGCAGTGTCAAGGGTGTCCGCTTCTTCAACAGTGTGCATCAAATGGGAAATATCGTGTCATTCGTCGCCATGTGAAAGCAGAGGTCGTTGATCGCTCTCATGAACGACGCCTTAGCGATTGCGGTAAAGTACTCTATGCACGACGAAAGACAACCGTTGAGCGTAGTTTCGCAGATAGTAAACAAAACCATGGATATCGCTATGCGATCCATCGAGGACTAAGGAAAGTGCAACACTATGCTTGGTTATCTTGTGCATCTCAAAATATGAAAAAGATAGCTAACTTGCTCTGTGAGCGAGACCAACACCTTAGTGTGCACCATTTTCAATCAATCTTTAACTTCATCCCTCGGTTCTTTGGAACCTTTTTTTATTTCAAAAGAAAAATGCACCTCATATAAAGGTGCATTCGTCAACAGTCTGACAACACAGGTTTCTCTGTGTTGTGTTTATTAAGCATTAATAATGGTATGACAACGATCACATAAATGATCTTCATGAACAGACTCTGTGACTGTCCAACAACGTGGGCAACTCACTCCCTCTGCTTTAAGCACTGATACACCACATACTTCATAACGTGGAGCATCACTCACAAGGGATAGTTTAGAGACAATGAGCCACTGTGCAAGAGCTTGCTCATCACCCACTGCACTCGTTAGTAAAGCTTTTTGATCTTCGCTAAGACTTAACTGTACATGAGCTTCAAGTGATTTACCAATAACTTTAGTTGCACGTGCTTCTTCAAGAGATTTTAAGACATCACTACGAATTTCAAAACATGCTTCCCACTGATCATCACTGATTGTCGTTTCTAATAAGGCCATATGTTTGAACTCACTTAAGTGAATACTTTCATCACTAATTTGAAGTGTATCCCATACTTCTTCACTTGTATGCACAAGAATTGGTGCTAATAAGCGAACAAGCATATCCACAACTTCATGAAGAACAGTTTGTACTTGGCGACGTCTTAGTGAATCTTTTCGATCAATGTAGAGAATGTCTTTTGTAAAGTCGAGATAGTAAGCAGATAATGTATTATTCATAAACACAAAAGTTTCTGAAACAAGAGTGTTGAAATCATAGGTCTCGTAAGACTTTAATCCAAGCTCATTAAGTTTAATACACTCATTAAGAACATAGCGATCCACTTGAGGTAACGTGTTTAAATCAACCTTATCATTAAGTGTGAAATCCTCGATAGATAAGTTACCTAACATAAAGCGGAAAGTATTACGCACTTTGCGATAAAGTTCTGCGGTTTGTTTGAGGAGTGCATCTGAAATACGAACATCAGAAGTATAGTCAATACTTGCAACCCATAAACGTAGAATATCTGCACCTAAGGTAGAAGTTACTTTATTAGGATCAACGACGTTACCTAAGGATTTACTCATCTTCTTGCCTTGACCATCCATGACGAAACCATGAGTTAATACCGCTTTATAAGGAGCATGACCATTTGCTGCAACACTGACAATGAGTGAAGAGTTAAACCAACCACGATATTGATCACTTCCTTCAAGATATAAGTCTACTGGAGTAGTAATTCCTTTTGGTAATAAAGCACCAAGATGAGATGATCCTGAATCAAACCAAACATCCATGATATCTGTTTCTTTTCTAAATTCATTGTTTGGAGAATTAGGATGAGTAAAACCTGCTGGTAGTAAGTCTATAGCTTCTTTTTCAAACCAGATATTAGATCCATGTTTTTCAAACAAAGATGCAATGTGTTCAAACACTTGAGCATCAAGGATTGGAGTATCATCTTCATTGTAAATAATTGGAATTGGCACTCCCCAAGCACGTTGGCGAGAAATACACCAGTCAATACGATCTTTCATGATGTTATGAAGACGAAGTTTTCCCCATGAAGGATAAAACGTTGTCTTTTCAATTTCTGAAAGTAATGTGCTACTAATTTTTTCAATCGAGGCAAACCATTGTGTGGTAGCACGATAAATAACTGGTTTCTTCGTTCTCCAGTCATGAGGATAACTATGTGTAAACCATTCATGTTTTAGTAAAGCACCCATCTCTTCAAGACGAACTGTTACTGTTTTATTCGCTTCTTCAGTGGTTTGACCAACGAGCCAATCCCCTGCTTCAATCATCATCCGTCCTTGTTCATCCACAGGACAAAATGGAACTAAACCATACTTTAATCCAACAATGTAGTCTTCATGTCCATGACCTGGTGCAGTATGAACACACCCAGTCCCTGCATCAGCACTAACATGATCTCCACATAAAATCATGGAAGTACGATCATATAGAGGATGTTGAGTTAAGACATGTTCCACATCTTGACCTTTAAAGGTCGATAAAACTTGGTACTCATCAAGATTAAATTCTTTCATCAGTGATTCAACAAGCTCTTCTAAGACAATTAAAACCCCTTTACTTGTGGATACACGAGCATAGGTCATTAAAGGATTAACACTGATTGCTAAGTTAGCTGGGATTGTCCAAGGCGTTGTCGTCCAGATAACGAATTGATCATCTAGAGATACAAGTGGGTGTTCACTCACTACTTTGAAAGCCACAAAGATCGCCATGTCTTTTTTATCCATATATTCAATCTCAGCTTCTGCTAAGGCAGTTTCTGAAGATGGTGACCAA
The DNA here is from genome assembly GCA_002422065.1 of Erysipelotrichaceae bacterium UBA6182. Lineage (GTDB taxonomy): Bacteria > Bacillota_I > Bacilli_A > Erysipelotrichales > Erysipelotrichaceae > UBA6182. Next base: position 7,020 of record DITO01000171.1, read on the forward strand.
TAAACAGGTTTTAATCCTTTATAGATCATACCTGAAAGTGCCATTTTAGAGAATACACGAATTTGTTCTGCTTCGTATTCAGGTTTTAGTGTGATATATGGATGTTCATAATCAGCCACAGTTCCAATACGCTTCATGTCTTGCATTTGAATTTCAATTTGCTTGAGAGCATATTCTTCACATAACACTCTAAACTGAGCAACACTCATTGATTTGCGATTAACACCTTGTTTGGATAAGGCAGTTTCAATCGGTAGTCCATGTGTATCCCATCCTGGAATAAATGGCACATGATATCCAGCTAAAAAGCGTGAGCGTACGACCACATCTTTTAAGATCTTGTTTAGAGCATGGCCAATGTGAATGTTACCGTTCGCATACGGAGGACCATCATGTAAGACAAAGGTTGGATGTCCAACACGTTTCATCAACATAGCCTCATAAAGGTTAACTTCTTCCCAACGAGCTTGTATCGTTGGTTCTTTTTGGTTCAAATTTGCCTTCATCTCAAATGAGGTGTTTGGCATATTGAGGGTTGATTTATAATCCATATCATTTTCTCCTTATTTCAATAAAAAAACGCGCCAATCTAAGGACGCGCTAACGTGGTACCACCTTAGTTCATCTTGAAATTCAAGATGCACTCAACTAGGTAACGACTAGTACGAAACTTCTTAATCATTTCAGAAGTTTAACCCTTAAGTGATCGATGTATTGTTCATCCATGATTCGCAGCAATCATCATGTCTCTGAAGATGAGGTTAAATACATTGTTGTCTTAAGCTTTGTTTATTCAATATCTTTGAAAGGTTCAATCATAGGAAATTCTAACCCTTCAATGATGGTTTGTAAAGATGCAAGTTTAGCAAGTAACTGAGCTTTATTCTCTTTGCCTTCATTGGCAATGCGTACAAGCTCTTTTAATAGTGTTTTAGCTGTATGAAGAGCTTCATTCACAATCATGTTCGCATGCTCATTGGCTTGTTCAATAACGACGTTGGCTTCCTTGAGTGCAAAGCGAGCAATTTCATCCGCTGCTTTCTCTTTAGAAGTTAAATCAGCTACAAGCATCGTATGTTTCATTTTAAGCTTTTGATAAGCCTCTTGAGTAATATGAACTTCTTTCTCATACACTTCTAGTTTTTTATTGAGTTGTTCAACGCTTGATTGTAGTGTTGAAATGGTGTGATCAACAGCTAACTTATCATAACCATCTTTCACAACTTTAAATGAAGAACTCATTGTGATTACTCACTTTCACTAAGACGAATTGCCCCAGCAACACCCATAGATTTTGGAGTACATAGTACGACATTATGACCAATCTTTTGAATGGTTCCATCAAGAGCAAAGATGACTCCTGTAATGAAATCAATCGTACGTTGAGCATACTCTTTAGGTAAGCGATGTAGATTAATAACTGCAGCACGACCACTCTTAAGATGCATGCCCACTTCTTCGGCTTCATCAAAACTACGAGGTTCAAATAACACCATTTTAGTGTCTGCAGGTAATTTAGATATGGATTTATTCATTGGTTTTTCATATTCCATTGAACTTGTTTGTGTGGATGCATTCATTTCTAAGTATTCATCTTCTTCCACTGGATTAATGAATTCTTTAATTTTTTGTTTAAGGCTCATGAGGGATCCTCCATTTGACCTATATTATACCATAACACTGTGTGGACTAAAAGAATGAGAAATAGACTTGTTTACTTATGATTTAATAAAACAGGACAATCTGTTAAGAAAGTCCTGCTAAGTTATTAAATT
>DITO01000252.1 GCA_002422065.1 Erysipelotrichaceae bacterium UBA6182
TCGCTTTAAAGAATCCTACCTTATTACCATAACTCAGTGAACCTAATCGATAAATCTTGATTGAAAGGTATGCTAAACCAAAGCTTGTGAGAATCATTAATGTCATAGAAATTAATAACTCAATTAATGGAACCGAAGTTAAGAAATATCGAATTGGCATTGCTAGAATTGCAGTAAATGGAACAAATGATCCAATCCTTACAAGTGCATTAGTAGGAGTCTGTACTCCAATAGAAGCAATGACATAAGCTACAATGAACAGTAATGTAATCGGTGTAACTGAAGTTGCAACATCCTCTACTTTTGAGACAAGAGAACCTAAAGACGCATACAAGAACAAATAGAGAAGATATCCAATGGCAGTAAAGATTAAAAATATTGCTACAGAATCCCAAGATAATCCTGTAAATAACATTTGGCTAATAAAATCTGGATAATTAGTTTGATTAATAAAGTATCCAATAAAACCTGAGGCAAGAATAATTGAAAATTGAGTTAATCCACCAATCGCATTAGCGAATACTTTACCAATAATCAATGAACTTGGTTTTGTAGAAGTGATTAGTATTTCCATAGTACGATTATCCTTCTCACGTGCTACAGAGGTTGACACAAAGGAGCCATACATAATGACAAGCATATACACTGCAAACATTAGGATATAAGAAATAAAGAAACTAGACTGAGCATCTTTTCCTAATACTTCTTCATGAAGTGTAATATTAGTGTTTGACAGTGTATCAACAACAGCAGGATCAATTCCTAATTCATTTAATGTTTTATCACGTTGTATTCTTTGTAAGATTGAAATCATCATTTGATCTGTAGAACTATACATACCTTTATTCTGAACGATACTTCGAATCGTTTTTTCATTTTCAATAATATATCCATTATTGATTACACCTTTAGAAACATCATCTCTTAATGCTTTTTCATTGGAATAAACATTCAATTCTTCACCAAAGAACACTGAAAGAGTATCAATAGTCACTGAATCACTTAAGAACATAAAGCCAAGATCATCAATCATCATTCCAATATCATTACCAGAACCATCGGGTTCATCATTAGAGAACATGGCAATGAACGTAGGGATACTTGTTGCAAGTAGCACAACAGCACACATCACTAATGTTGTTACCTGAACTGATTTCTTATTTAGAACACTAGAAAGTTCAAACTTTAAAACTTTAAAAACATTACGCATGATCATCACCTACCTTTGAAACAAAAATATCATTGAGACTTGGTTCATAACCAGAAAATAATTCTATCTCGATATTATGTTTGACTATGTCTTCTAGTAATTCATGTTTTGATTTACCATTCAAACATTCAATAATCAAAGAATGCTTATCTTCACTGATTTCTATACCTTTCACATGAGTACTTAAGAATTGTTTTAATGATCCATTATTATAATTACTTGATGTTAAACGTAAACGTTGACGACCAATGTCAGATTTAATCTGTTTTAAGTTTCCACTAAGGACAACTTTGCCTTTATCAATTAAAGTAATCTCATCACAGAATTCTTCCACATAATTCATTTGATGACTTGAAAATATGACAAGTTTTCCTTTCTCAATTAACTCTATGATCACTTCTTTAAGAATCTGTGAGTTAACAGGATCAAGGCCACTAAAAGGTTCATCTAGAATGACAATCTCAGGATCATTAAGAAGCGTTTGAGCTATTTGAATCTTCTGTTGATTACCTTTTGATAAAGTCTCTAACTTATGATTCTTGGCATAACTTAAACCAAATCGTTCTATCCAATACTCTGCACTTGTTTTTGCCTCTTTATGTGATGCTCCCCTTAAAGTAGCGAAATAAATCAGTTGGTCTAGTATTTTTTCTTTACCATACAAACCACGTTCTTCAGGAAGATACCCAACACTATATTGAGTAGGTTCAAATGGCTTACCATCAAGAAGAAATACCCCACTATCAGCTTTGAATACATCCATTAAAGTTCGGATTGTTGTTGTTTTACCTGCACCATTTCTCCCTAAAAATCCCATGGCTTTACCAGATGTGACAGTAAACGAAACATCATGTAGAATCTGTTTCCCAGAAAAGCTTTTATTAATTCCCTTAATTTCTAGTAACATAAACCCTCCTATTTCTTTTACTACCTTACCGTTATCAAAAGACAAAGTCAATAAAGAGAGTGTTAGAAAATGTGATTGTTTTGAATAATCTAAAGTATTAGATTTCATTCATAATTGAACAATCGTTTTCAATTGTTTTTGATTGTTTATTGGTTCTTTAAATAACTGTTAAAAATCATGAAGGAATTTTTATTAAGTATCGTTTCCTTTATAATGATAAAAAGGAGTCTTTATGTCACAAAAAATCATCAATACTTTACTCAAAGCTAGGTCTTCCTTCAAAACATTTCAATGTGAAGTTCATGTCCCTCAACTAAACTTTAAACACATGGTTTCAAGCACAACACTAAATCAACCTTTTCATAGTGCGAGTGTAGGTAAACTCTTTACCTCTGTACTCATCTTGAAAGCCATTGATAATCATAAGATATCACTTGATACTCTCATAGAAACACTATTACCTACAGAACTTCTAGATCATTTATTCGTGTTTAAAGATAAAGACTATCGCTCTGGTGTGACTATAAAGCATCTTTTAGGGCATACTTCTGGAGTGAATGACTATTTTGAAAGTAAGACTTTGGATGGCTCATCTTTTATTCAAACTATTCTTGATCATCCAGAGACATTCTATACTCCACAGTCTCTTATAGAGTTTACTCAAACAAAACAAAAAGCAGTAGGGAAACCTAATGATAAGTTTCATTATTCTGATACGGGATATATTCTTTTAGGACTATGTTGTGAGAGTATTTATAAGAAGGAATTTGCAAAGATTATTCAAGATGAAATATGTCTTCCTTTAGAACTTCAGGATACCTACTTGTGTTTTTACGATGAACGATTTAAAGATCATAAACTTGCTCCAATCTATGTCAATAAGGTGGATGTCAGTCGATTTACATCTTTGAGTTGTGATTTCTCTGGAGGAGGTTTACATACCACAACAAAAGATCTAACACGCTTTCTAAATGCACTCCTTGATGAATCAATGATCTCAACATCTTCACTTCAAAAAATGATACAGTTCGATCATAAGTTTAGATCTGGAATGCATTATGGATTAGGTATGATGGAACTACACTTTGAAGAATTCTTCTTTCTTTTCAAAGGGCTTCCACGCATGATTGGTCATTTAGGTGTCACTGGGGTCCATGCGTGGATAGATCCTCAAACTAAGACGACCATTGTGATGAATGTAGGTAATATGAATCATATGGCTAAGAGCTTTCAAACATTAATTACTGTCGTTCAACTTATTAATCAAGAAGTTAAGAAGTTAAAATAGTCATAAAAAAACCACTTCATTTCTGAAGTGGTATCAATCAAAGAACTCAACTTTTTCTTTACAATGAGGACAACGTTTTGTCTTCTGTAATATCTTTTCACCACAAGAAGGGCAATACCATGAGGTAGCACCTGTAGTGGATGCTTCGGTTGCATTGACAACATGTTTTTTAGGAGTCATATCAGTATTAACTTGACTTGTCGTTCTATAAACTGGGGGGGTGTAGCGTTGATCCTTCATAGGGGTCTTCTCCGTTTCTTCTAGGATTACTTGGTGTACAAGTAATGCACCATAAATCAAAGCGAATATCTCAACAAATCTAGTATTAAGAAAGCCAAACGACATCTTACCAAATCCTCCTACCCACTGATAAGCGATGAATGCAATGACAATTGCAACATAGCGTGCTGATGTTGACATGTTTTCACGTGACATAAGCAGTAGATACATATGAATCGCAAATGAGGTAAAGAAGAAGAAACCTAACACAATGCGAATAAGTCCTAATGGAATAAATATCGCATTAAACGTAAAATCTGTGAAGATACTGAAGACAAACAATGCTATTAGTAAAACAATGATTTTTGACTGTCGTGTGTTTTTATCCTCACGATACAGTTCTACAAGATATTTTTTCATAATGAGTCCTAACAACGAACCGATTTCGCTAAATCTATTATATCAGAAGTATAATCCTTTTAATGTTGAAAGACTAAGATTAAGCATTATTCATGCTAATAATGAACATAGTATTGAACTCAAAAAATCAGATTATAAGATTACTGTTCTATTTCACATCACTTCACACCGAAATGATTTGATAATCGAATGATTTCCCTATATTATAGTGAGTGATGAAAAAAACAACAATGATCGTTATCGCTATCGTTTTACTACTCACAGGAGGGTTTGTGATCTTTTCTTTATTCTCTCCACGAGGGCAATTATGTTCAACTAAAAAGACTGTCTGTTATCTTGAAGATGGTAGGTTAAATATTAATGATCAGACGATTGTAATTGTAGTTGAGACAGAAACTCAAAAAGACTGGCTTAATGAGCAATTACAACCTTACACAGTAGATACAACCGCAACCATCACTATAATTGTGAGAGAAGAAACCTCAGCATTTACTTTTATTAATTCAACCATTGATGTTGCATTGATGGATAAACAAGCAGCTGGAAGTATATTCCCATATCTTCATCGTTTTGACTATGATGAAGTTAATCCAGACTTAATTAATTATGCTTCTAAGCATCTTGATGAAATAAATCATGATGGAATTGCCTTTATCCCAGCAACCATTGATGGACCATTCTTTGTAATGAACACAACATTACTATCACAACTTGGTTATGATGTAAATGATGTGGATGAGCATGGAAGAATTAAAGCTCTTTCTTCATTTGAAGCCATTATGGAAGCGAATGAATCATATCGAGAAAACAGACCAGTGATTGGACAGAAACGTTTAACATCTATGTTTCCTTTAACCTTAGTGGAACCTTGGTCTCTTTATTCTTTCTTTACTGGTAATGGATGGCATATGTATCCTACAGATGATGCTTTTGAGCCGGGGTTAAATACTCCTTTATTTCTAGAATCTTTAACTTTAGTTCAACCGATATTATCTCATTCATGGGATCTAACAGGACAGAATAATCAAGCATGGCGATATGAAAATGAATTGATTGCTGGCACAGCACCTTTTGTTATTAAAGTGCCATGGCTTAACTTAGAATCAATCTCTGATGTTACTAATCAAACCTATGTGGTTACACCAATGCCTACGATAGGTGGAAATCAACCGTATACCTTAGCACAAGTAAAAGGATGGGTATTTAAAGAAACAGTGTCACCTGCGTTAAAACAACTTGTGATGGAGAAACTCACAAGTAATGGGTTTACTCAACTTCTGCTTACAGAAAACAAAGAAGCAGTAATGATTGATCCTACACGTGTGGATGAATTTGAAATGAGTGCGATTCAACGCCAAAAGATATTAGCATCACAGTTTACAATATCACCTTCCTTGTTTGCACTTCCTCATTATCCTTCGGTCTTAGGATTTGATTTCTATACTTCAGGAAATATGCTTCCTATATTAAATCAACTTAAAGATCAATCTATAACTCCTTCCCAAGCTCAGACACAAATTTTAAAAGTGTATGATCGTTGGGTTATTGAAAGAACGTACTATGAAAATAAGTCTAACTCAAAATGAATTAGCCATGATGGTCATTAATGGCACCTTTATCTTTGTAATGTCATTGGCCAGTGTATTTGTAAACGTTGTATTATATGTCATTAGTGGATCACTAGTGACCATGACTTTATATACAATCATCCGCTTTGGTTTGTTTCCATTTGCATTCATGCTTGGCGCAAAACTTAGTAATAAATATAAAATTGTTTATGCGCTTGTCTTAGGACTAAGCTTATTAACCCTTGGGTATCTAGGGGTTCTTTTTGCAGAGGGTTTAATTCGTAGTGTTTGGTTTATGTTTTATATCTTAGCCTTTGTGTTTGGTTTAGGGGAAGGTTTATTTTGGTTCTCAATGAATGCTTTAAACCAGCTTATTAGTAGTGAAGCTACACGTAATACTTATCTAAGTGTGATGGGAATGGTGAATGCTTTTGCACAAATAATCGCACCATTACTTGCGACACTTATATTATCATTAACCACAAGTGATCAAATGGGGTATACCTTTATCTTCCAACTTGTTATTGTGTTTATGTTTATCATTATTTACTTTGGGTTAAAGATGGATTCACCACCACTCCCTACAGCATTCAAGGTAAGAGAAATATCTCTCTTTACAAAACATAAAGATCTTAACTTAGTTCATCTTACTCACTTTATGTTTGGTCTTCGTGATTCTTTAGTCTTAGTCATTACAGGATTACTAATCTATAATGCAACAGGAGGCTCAGGCAGTGTGTTTTCTCGCTTGCTTGCACTGTTTGCGCTAATAAACATTATTGCTTTTGAAGTCGTACGTCGCTTTAATACTCATAAAACCATGATTAAATTCTTCATCTTCGGTGGAGCTATCATGTCGTTTAGTTTATTACTCATTGTGTATGTCCCTACGTTAAGTGGAGCTGTAATCTATGGATTACTTGCTTCCTTTGCAGGACCATTTTATGTTGTCCCTCTCCAACAAATCGCAATGCGAGCCATTGGAGATCATATGGGAAATAAGAATATGTTTAGTCTTGTGATTGCACGTGAAATTAGTTTAACGAGTGGACGTGTTTTAGGGATGGTTTTTGTTGTCTTATTATCGCTCATCTTTCCACAAAACTTTATTATGATTGCAGTGACTGTTTTATCAATTTTCCCTCTAGGGTTAACTTTAGTGGCATCGTCTGTTTTAAGACAAACGTCTGTGACTGCGTTATAATAGTCATATGAACTCTTGGCCTATATTCTCAGATCCTCAAGCCTCATCTTTGTGTGGTTCTATTCTTGAATCAGTGGAGAAAGAGCGCTTAAGTTATACGATATTTCCACCACAAGATGATATTTTTAATGCATTTAAATTATGTCATTATGAAAATCTTAAGGTGGTTATTTTAGGACAAGATCCATACCATACTCCAGGTTGTGCTCATGGTTTAGCTTTCTCAGTACCAAGTGGAACACCTATTCCACCATCTCTACGTAATATCTTTAAAGAGCTTTATGATGATCTTGGTGTTGTAAGATTACATAGTAATTTAAGTGATTGGGCAAGACAGGGAATACTACTTCTTAATACCACTTTAAGTGTACGAGCTCATCAAGCTCATTCACATAAAGACTTAGGATGGGAGAAGTGGGTAGAACTTCTCATTGAAAGTCTTAATGAATACCCAACTCCAATTCTTTATATCCTGTGGGGGAACCATGCTCAAAGATTTAAATCTTTGATTAATCACCATCATCATGAAATCTTGATGAGTGCTCATCCTTCACCACTATCTTCTCATCGCGGTTTCTTTGGTTCTAAACCATTCTCACATATCCATACCTTTTGTAAGAAAAATAACTATCCTTTAATTGATTGGAGCAATCATCAATGATCTACTTTCACTACTTAAGTGATGCCTTAAATACAATTAATCAAAGAACATCAAGTTCTACTTTTGGATTAAAGAAATTTAATCAATGCATGGAAGACCTTGGCAGTCCACAACGTAAGTTAAAGTGTGTTCATGTGGCAGGAACCAATGGGAAAGGTAGTACTTCAAGTTTCATTGCCCAAATAATGAAAGAAAGTGGTTATAAAGTAGGACTTTATACTTCTCCTTTCTTAATCCATCATAACGATCGTTTTCGCATCAATGGTGTTGACATGAGTGATGAAGATTTACTTCGCTACATTAATATGACAACCCATTTATGGGAACCCTACGCCTTAACGATGTTTGAGATTGATACGCTTATTGCGATATGGTATTTCATTGATCAAAAAGTTGATATTGCAATCTTTGAAGTAGGACTAGGAGGTCGCCTAGATGCGACCAATGTTATCATGCCTTTAGTCTCTGTGATTACGACCATAGGATTTGATCATATGGATTTCTTAGGAAACACACTTGATCTAATTGCTTTTGAAAAGGCTGGGATTATTAAAGAAAATACGCCTATCATCTCGTATTCACAAGAAACATTAGTGAATGAAGTATTTAAGCGGGTTGCAACTGAGCGAAATGCTCAATACATTGAAACAAGTCTTGCACAGCAGATTAGTGCAGACCTATTCTCTCAAATCATTGAAAAAGATGGAATCAGGTATACATTGTCTATGAATGCACGCTATCAGTGTATCAATGCTTCTTTAGCACTAGAAACAGTCCATTATCTTAAAAAGGATTATCCTAATATCACTGAAGAGACTATTTCATCAGGACTAAGAAACACAGTCTGGTTTGGACGTTTTCAAAAAGTAAGTGATAAGCCACTCATTATTATCGATGGAGCTCATAACATTAATGGTATGCAAGCTTTAGTGGATTCATTACCTTTATTACCAAGGCCTATTCATGTCTTGTTTTCAGCCATTATTGGTAAAGATCATGAAGGCATGTTGGAGGTATTAAAGCCTCATGTGGATTCAATAACAGTCACTGAGTTTGATTTCTATCGCAAACAAGATGCAAACATCTTAGCTATTGATGATTCCATCCATATAATCAAAGATCCACAACATGCTTATAGTGATCTTATTGAGCGTGCTCAACAAGGAAGTGGTATAGTATGTGGGTCATTGTATTTCTTATCGTATATGTTACTCAATGTTATCAACATTGAAAAGGGGGACTAGTGATGAAACTCTTTGAATTACTCTTTACCAATATTATCCAAGCTACAGCCGTAATTAGTATTATTTTGCTTGGGGTAGGTGCCTATTTTATAGAAAAACCAAACTGGAAAACTAGAACCTTAGTCACTGTAAGTTTACTTGTTGTGTTATCAGTCGTTCTTCAACGTTTTGGTATTATGATCCCACTCTTTGGATTTCCTAGCTTTCGCATTGATTTCCTTCATATTCCACTCATTATGGTTGGAGCTTTCTTTGGTCCGTTCTTTGGAGTCTTAGCAGGTATTGTGGCGGATGTTGTTGGACTTGTGATTACACCTACAGAATATCCATTCTTTGGCTTTATGCTTAATAAAGTTTTAATGGGGTTTATCCCAGCTATTATGGTTCTAGTGATACGAAGATTGTCTTTGAAAAGTGGTGTTCGATTTGCTCACATAATTTTAATGAGTATTAATGCAGCATCCATTCTTTATTTATGGATTACACCTTCACTTACAGTTCAAGGAACTGTCATTGCTCTTAATTATGAAACTAAACTCATTGTGATTGCTTTCTTATTAAC
>DITO01000248.1 GCA_002422065.1 Erysipelotrichaceae bacterium UBA6182
ATGTTAGATGTTAAGATTGAAGGAAAGAAAGTGATAGCTACCCTTAAAAAGGGACAAGATAAACCTAGAACTCAATCGTCATCAAATGAAAATGCAACGATAGTCTTATTCTCTGGTGAACTTGATAAAGCACTTGCGGCAATGGTGATTGCGAATGGTGCAGCCTCCATGGGTAAAAAAGTGAGTGTATTCGCTACCTTCTGGGGATTAAACTTCTTAAGAAAAGAAGCTCATGTGAATGTAGAAAAAACATTAGTTGAAAAGATGTTTGGTATGATGATGCCAAAAGGTGCAAATAAACTTCCTTTATCTAAAATGCAAATGGGTGGATTAGGAAAGGCAATGATGCTTAATGTGATGAAACAGAAGAATGTTGAAACACTTCCTAACTTAATGGCTCAAGCGATGGAACTTGGGGTAGACTTTATTGCATGTACGATGAGTATGGATGTTATGGGAATTAAGAAAGAAGAACTCATAGATGGTATATCTTATGGTGGTGTTGCTACATATCTAGCGGAAAGTGAAGAAGCAGGATTAACATTGTTTATTTAAAGCTGTAAGTCACCCTTACAGCTTTTTTTGTAATCTAATTGGATTAAAGGATTCTATTATGATCCAATTACTTATAGGTAAATTTGATTGATATTTTATACATGTATAATTTACATAGGTAATTTTGTGTAGTATAATACCTATATAAAGGGGATATACGTAATGAATGATCAAATATTACCGATGTTACCACCAGACATTGACGTAGAGACAAAAGCTGTTCTAAGACAACTAGCAAAAGCGAATCGAGCCTTAGCTGAACTTAAAGGTTATGCAGAATCAATTCCAAATAAACACATTCTCATTAATGCAATTATGATTAATGAAGCAAAGGATAGTTCTGCAATTGAGAATATTATAACAACCCATGACGAACTTTTCAAAGCAATGAGTAGTAATAGTGAAGTAAAGCCAAACGCAAAGGAAGTTATAAACTACAGAACAGCTTTATGGCGTGGATATGATTTAGTTAAAACTCAAGATATTCTTACAATAAATAACGTTATGGAAATTCAAGCAATAATTGAAAAGAATCGAGCAGGTATAAGAAAATTACCTGGAACTGTTCTTCGCAATGAAATTTCTGGTGAAACTGTTTATACACCTCCTGTAGGAGAGACTTTAATTCGAGATCTTTTAAGCAACCTTGAAAAATACATCAATGAAGATATTCACGATATTGATCCATTAATAAAGCTAGCCATTATTCATTACCAGTTTGAGGCCATTCATCCTTTCTATGATGGTAATGGAAGAACTGGGAGAATCATTAATGTCTTGTATTTGGTGCTTAAGAAGTTGTTAGATAGTCCTATTTTGTATTTAAGTCGGTACATTATCAGAAACAAGTCTGCATATTATAGACTTCTTCAAGATGTAAGGACCTCTAATAATTGGGCAGAATGGATTGTTTATATACTAAAAGGAATTGAGGAAACCGCAGAAGAAACGCTACGACTAGCTAAGCTAATCAATACTGAAGTAGATATTATGTGTACTGAAATCAAAGTAAAACTACCTAAGATTTATTCAAAAGAATTAGTTGAGTTACTTTTCTATGAATTCTATACAAAAACAATCTATATTGAAAAAGGGTTGTCAGTCACAAGAAAGACAGCGGTGAGTTATCTGACGTCTCTTGAAAAAGAAGGTTTTCTTATCTCTGAAAGAATTGGTCAGGAACGCATTTACCAAAACAAACGTCTTTATGATTTAGTTAAGTATCATCAATAATAAATGAAGACAATCATCATTAAATCTAATCTGATTAATATCATGTTTATCTGCTTCCAATACTCTTTAATACATTTAATATAAAAGAGGTTAAGAGTTGCTTCCAACTTTTAACCTCGCTTTTATATTATTCTTATTTAGATTTAATTATGAGAACTTATCAAAGAAAACATTACTGTCTTGTATATCGTGTTTCTTTAGTACTTTAGTACATGCTGCAATCATCCCTGGAGATCCACAAAGATAGGCTTCCGCTTGAGATAGATCGCCAACAAGACGATCCACAACATCGGTAATTAAACCTTTTTCGCCAGTCCAGTTTTCTTCAGGAGTTGAATCTGAAAGTGCTGGAATATATGTGAAGTTAGGAAATTCTTCTTGAAGTTTCATAAACTCTTCAGTCATATATAGATCTTTCGTTGTTTTTGCCCCAAAGAAGTATTTAACCTTACGTGGCATTCCTTGATCTTTTAGTACAGACATAATTGCACGAATTGGAGCTTTACCTGATCCACCCGCAATGCATATCATTTCTTTATCAGTGTCTGAAAGATAGAAATGACCAAATGGTCCAGTCAATGATACCTTATCTCCAACTTCTAATGCTTTATGGACAAAGGTTGTTGCTTGTCCATTTGGAACCATACGAATAATCATTTCAATCACCGTATTATCTTTAGGATTAGAAGCCATGGAATATGCTCGTGTGATTTCTATTCCTGGAACTTTAATCTGAGCATATTGGCCTGGCTTGAAATCAATAGTTTGACCATTTTGTAGTCTAAAGCGAACAAGCTTAGTATCATACGTGAGATCTTCCATGTACTCAACTATAGTCTTAAACTCTTTAGCACTCAGAAGTCCCGGGGGGATCTCTATTTTCATATCCCCTCTCACTTTAACTTGGCACGATAAACGAACACCGGATTCTTGTTCTTCCTTGGAGAGTAGTGGAATTTCTGTTGGGAGTAGTTCCATATCTCCTCCATCAATGAGTCTAAATTTACATGCACCACACGTTGCTTTTCCACCACAAGCACTAGGTAAGTGTATGCCTTCTCCTGATAAAGTAGATAAAAGTGAATCATCACCTAGTACAGGTATTAGTGTATCTTGGTTAATAGTGATCATTTTATCTCCACCACCACCTAATAACTTATCAATAATGATAAGGATCAAGGTGATGACCACTAAGACCCCCACTAATACTAATGGTATATATAGATATTGCATTGTCTTCCTCCTTTAAAAGCTAAGTCCTGTGAACCCTAAGAAGGCCAAGGACAAAATACCAAGCACTAAGAACACAATGCCTTTACCCCCTAAACCACGAGGGACATCAGAATTCACAGCCATTTTCTCACGAACACCTGCAACTAAGATGATGGCAAGCATCCAACCAACTGATGATGCGAATGAGTAGACTGCGGTTTCACTAAATGTGTAACTACGATTCACAAAGAATAAGCTGACTGCTAATACAACACAGTTGACAGTGATTAAAGGTAAGAATATTCCAAAGGAGTTATACAGTTTTGGAAGATACTTATCTACAAAAATCTCTAACACTTGGACAGTAGCTGCGATGGTAATAATAAAGACAAGTAATGCTAAGTTCGTTGTTCCTGTTGCTTTTAGAAGCACATAAATAGGATAGTTAATAATTCCTGTTAATGTCACCACAAAGACAACGG
>DITO01000051.1 GCA_002422065.1 Erysipelotrichaceae bacterium UBA6182
CTTGGAGTATCAACTATCGTTGATGAACTAAGACTAGAAAATGGTCAAGTTGTCAATGTTCCTGTCTTTAATTTCTCATTATCATTTGATCATCGTGCCATTGATGGTTCACCAGCAGCGGCATTCCTTACTGATCTAATTTCAGTGTGTGAAAAACCAAGTCATGTCATTTTAATGCAATAAGGAGATGCTAATCTAGTGTATAATAGAGGCATTGGAGGAAACTATGGATCATTTAGAATTAAAAAGAATTGCAAATAACATCCGCAAGCATATCCTAAACATGGTATATGCAGCCAATTCAGGGCATATTGGAGGCTCATTTTCAGGAGCTGAACTTATTACTGCCTTGTATTTTAAGGAAGCAAACATAACAAAAGAAAACGTCGCTGACTTAGAACGTGATAAGTTTGTTTTATCCAAAGGGCATGCAAGTCCACTTCTTTATGGAGTACTTGTGGAAAAAGGATTAATTCCTGTAGAGGAACTTAGTACTTTTAGAAAAGTAGATTCTCGTCTACAAGGACATCCTTCGATGACCTATATTAAAGGTGTGGATATGTCCACAGGATCACTAGGTCAAGGTATATCTACAGCAGTGGGTATGGCATTATCTTACAAAGCAAAAAACAAACCATTTAGAGTTTATACTTTAGTGGGTGACGGTGAATCACAAGAAGGTATTGTGTGGGAAGCAGCAATGGCTGCGGCACACTACAAGCTTGATAACTTATGTATGATGCTTGATTTCAATGGTCTACAAATTGATGGAGACATTACTAAAATTATGAATCCTAATCCTTTGGATAAGAAATTTGAAGCTTTTGGATGGCACGTGATTACTATTGATGGTCATGACTTTGATCAAATCTTTGCGGCATTTAAAGAAGCAAGAGAAACAAAAGGCAAACCAACTGCAATCATTGCGCATACCGTTAAAGGTAAAGGCGTCGACTTTATGGAAAACAACTATGCTTGGCATGGAGTTGCGACAAATCAAGAACAATATGAGCGTGCAATGGCACAATTAAATGAGGTGCAACATGGCTAAAATAGCAACACGTGAAGCGTATGGAAAAGCATTAGCAGCATTAGTAGTAGAAAGAGATGATATCTTTGTCTTAGATGCAGACTTATCTAAATCAACAAAATCAGCAGATGCTCAAGCTGCAAAACCTGAGCGTCATTTCAACATGGGTATTGCAGAATGCAACATGATGGGAGTGGCTGCGGGTATTTCAACTGGTGGTAACACTGTATTTGCATCTTCCTTCGCAATGTTTGCGGTAGGTCGTGCATTTGAAATTGTTCGTAATAGTATTGCTTATCCAAAACTAAATGTTAAGATTTGTGCTACTCACGCAGGGGTAACCCTTGGTGAAGATGGTGCATCTCACCAAGCTATTGAAGACGTTGCACTTATGCGTGCAGTTCCTAATATGAGAGTCATTGTTCCTGCAGATGATATTGAAACAGCACAAGTTATTCGTGCAGTTTCAGAAATCTATGGACCATTCTATGTTCGTTTAGGTCGTTCAGCAGTAAGTACAGTTCATGGTGAAGATTATGTATTTGAGCTTGGTAAAGGTAAAGTGTTATCAACTGGTAAAGACATTGCGATTGTGGCATGTGGAGTTATGGTTGAACAAGCTCTTCTTGCGAAAGAAGCACTTCTATCTCACGGATTAGATGTAACTGTCGTTAATATGGCAACCATCAAACCTTTAGATAAAGATTTAATGGTAGAGTTAGCTAAAACTCATAAAGGCATTGTGACTTGTGAAGAGCATAATATCTTAGGAGGACTTGGTGGAGCTGTTGCGGAAGTATTAGCACAAGAGCATCCTACTAAGATGTTAATGATTGGTATCAATGATACCTTTGGTGAAAGTGGAACACCTGCAGCTTTACTTAAGAAGTATGGCTTAAGTGCAGAAACAATTACTGAAAGAGTGTTAGGATTCTCAAAGACATTATAAGCAACAAAGAAAGCCTTCCTTGGAAAAGGAAGGCTTTTTAGTGTAGGAAAATATACGCTTCAAGTCAATAATAGAGTATAAAGGTAACTGCGAAATGGTGGAGAGAAATATTATAAATCTTGAATTAACATCAAATATGATGTATTATCTAAATAATGAAAGGTGGAGTTCAATTAGTGTTGATTGACTCTTTCAAAAGTGCAGGAGGCAAAGACTTAATCATCGATTTTATTGATTCGCTAGATAAGTTTGAGAAAGCAGAAGGTTATTTGTTGCTTGAGCATCTAGAAGAGATTGAAAGTATTGATGCTTGTATATTTTACACCAAAAAAATACAAGAAAAAGTTTGGGAATTTAAGTTCAAGAATCATATTAGAATTTTCTATGTGCTATGTAGTAAGATCTATATTTATTTACTACATGTATGTAAAAAGCAAAAGAATAAAACTGAACGTCATGATAAAGAACTTGCTTTGAAAAGAGCGAAAGAAATAATGAAATAAATAATGAAAGAGATAAAGGAAAAAAACTATGCCATTTGAACGAATAAATGTAAAAGATATACTTGAAGTCAAACTACAAGATAAAGAATTCAAAGAAACCTTTGATCAAGTAAAAAGTGAGTATCGTATTATTGAGCAAATAGTAAAGCAAAGAAAAAGTATGAAGATGACACAAAATCAGCTTGCTCAAAAAGCTAATGTATCTCAACAAGCAATATCTAGACTTGAGAAAGAAAGACACATCCCAAACATGGCAACACTGATAAGAATAGTTGATGGATTAGGTCTTGAGTTAAATTTGATACAAAAAGTCACTGAGTAATTAGTGATTTTTTTGATTCCAAAGCATCAAACATGCTTATTCCTTTAACTCTTCTTGAAACCAGTACATATAATGTAACATATTGACTTGATATATAACATTAATAGTGTTATATTAAGATTGAAAATGTTAGATTGAGAGGTGATTGTTTTGATTAAGTCTGTACTAACTTATTTAAAAGAAAATATTAATGATGATGTAATGATTAACAGTTGGGAAGATAAGAGTCAATTACCACTTTTATTACGAAACAATTACAATTTTTTTCGAATGGAGATTCTAAATCAACAAAGTATATTAATGGAGGTGAAGGAAGATTCACCAAACATAGAACAGTTACAAAAACATATATTTCAGATAAGAAACCATACTAAATACCCAATCGTGTTACTCTATAATGAATTGTCTCGTTATCGAAGAAGAAGTCTTATTGAGAACAGGATTTCATTTTTAATTAAGGATGGCCAAATGTACTTACCATTTCTTGGACTTGATTTGAACAAAGCTACAGAGTTCATTGAGAATAAAAGCAAGCCATTTTCAACTCCAGCTCAGATTGCTTATCTTTTCTTTTTATACAATCCAGAATCAGTAGTAAATGTAACTGAATTTGCTAAAAAGATGAACTTTAACAGTATGACTGCTTCTAGAGCACTCAATGATTTATACAATACTAGATTAATAACATATGAGGTAAGTGGCAAAACAGGTCGTAGTAAGGAGTATAAACGTATTTCAGATCCTGAATACTTTAACATAGGTAAAGACTATCTTAAATCACCTGTCAGAGAAATAGTGTATACAATAAAGGAACCAGAAGGAGCATGCCTAGCTGGACTTTATGCATTATCAAATTCTTCTATGTTGAATCCTCCGAAAAACTATGTTTATGCGATTAGTAAAGATGATTTTTATAAGAGCAACATAGACATTATTAAAAATAGAGATTTGATTGATGATATGAAATTAGTTGAACTTGAGATTTGGAACTATGATCCAAAGTTATTCTCATATAATAATCATTTAGATTTAATGTCATTATATTTATCGTTGAGAGAGTTAAAAGATGAAAGGGTTGAGCAAGCTTTAAATGAAGTTTTGCAAGGGGAATCATGGTACATGGTATAGAAGTCTTTAGAGAGTATTTCAAAGAGTATAGTCATCAATATGTACTAATAGGTGGAACAGCTTGTGATATTTTATTGGATGATTTGGGTTCATCTTTTAGAGCAACGAAGGATTTAGATATCGTTCTTATCATAGGAGAATCGTGCTTGCTGCCACTCATTATGACTTACAGTTAATGTTCAGTGGATAATTATTGATTTTAAAGTGGATGTTAAATGAAAAGTCTACATACTGATGTTGTAAAAGTGTTAAGTAATAAATGAGTTTACACAATATCTAAATCCACTAAGAAATTGTCAAATAACGACGGGTGCACTATAATGTAGATAAAAATAAATCATCGAAAAATAATAACGCTTGATAATTCTGGGGGGAAACATGGACAAAGTTACAAAGTGGAAAAGAATTACGATTTACTTGTTTGCATTCTTGTACTTGGCGGATTTTATTATGGGTACTATCAATACAAGTTATTCAGCTGATAAAAGTAATAGTACGTCAATCGTTTTTGTTGGTTTTTTTGGATATTCTCTTTTTAAACAGTTTTATTTGTACAAAGAACGTAACAATGAATTTTCAAAGACAATTGTTGCAATTTCAATTATTGTGCTTGCGCTAAGCCTTTTCAATATTAGTAGTAATTTCATTGTATTCTTCAGTGAAATGTAGTCTTTTGGCGAAATAAGTGTGGATGAAATGAAAAAAATCAATAAAAAAATATCTGTCTTAGTATTTCTGTCGTTGTTATTCATAGTCTTGAATCAGGTTTTCAACTTAAGTGAGGAATATTATCATGTTGTACAAGGTATAACTGCTGCTTTTGCAATTACGTTTATAATTTTTATGGTTGAATATCACACGTTGAAAAAAAGTAATGTCAGATGATGTTTATATCTTTAACTGAATTAAAAGCACTAGACAGTTGTTGTATTGAAGTCAAGTGCTTTTTCTTAGTCCTTTATAAGGAGTTTTTATTTTGTCTTGGTGCATTTACGAAGCGAGGCAAATAATACTACATTTCAAAAGTCGATTATTGCTTTCATTTTTTATGATATAAGCTTCAATTATCCACTAGAACTGGTTAGGTCAGTTTTGATATTTAGTAATTGTTAATGTCATTTAGTAGAAGAAAGCTTCAATTCGATTAAACTAAGTAAAATGGTAAACTATCCATTACCTAAACGTAATAAATATCTCTTCAAAACCAATTAGTTTTAGAAATCCAGTTAATGCTGTTCTAGCATTATCCTCCGCAATGGTGAGGATACCTTTACTAAGTGCTTGGTTTTCAAGTCTTACATTAAATTCATTCAGTGTTTTTAGGGTGTCTTCATTACTAACACGATTAAACAATCCGTCTTTTTCATCGTAGGCTTGATACTTAAGAATCTCTTTTGAAGTAATGATGGCACGATTAAGTTTTAAGGTTATCTTCTTATCCTCAATCTCAACATCATCTTCTGTCAATGTTGATAAATCTACTCCAGATTGAACTTTAGCTTCGATAATAAAGATAAACTTCTTTTCAGTAAATGGAATAACAAAATCTCCTATTTGTAATGACTCACTATAATCAAGAATCTCATTAAAATACATTTCTACAGTATTGAGCTGAGATATTTGTTTGATTTCTGTCAACACACCAGAAACACTCATTTGCTCATTTCTTGTGAGTTTAAATCCTGAGAAACTAAAGAATAGAAAAACAATGAGTGCTATTCCAACACCTGCAATAACTAATTTAACGGTTCTACTTAAGTGTTTTATCATATGTTTAACCTACCTCTATGTTTATTATGTCACAGATACTCCTAAGTGAAAACATTTTATAAAGAATCACATTTTTGAAGAAGGTTTCAATNNGGGAGTGTCAAGAATCTTGTGTAAACGTTAATGGGCTTCACTGAGCAAATTGTATTGAATTAAGAAAAGGCTTGATTAAGTTCATAGTCTGCTTTATTAAAACCTTTATGAACTCGAGTAAGAAACATGTGATTGGTTTGAATAAAGAAACTACAGATGAATCGTTCTAATGATTCTTCATTAGGAAACTGTTCTTTTCGCTTCGTGTTTCGTTTGAGTTGTTTATTTAAGTTTTCAATCAGGTTCGTAGTATAGATGCTTCTTTGTATTGATTGGGGAAAGTCATAAAAACTTAATAATGACGCTGTGTTATGAAGACATTGCACCACTTTAGGATAGTGCTTTCCAACCTTTAACTTAAACTCTTCAAGTTTAGTTGAAGCTTCCACCTTAGACTTAGCCTGATACACTTCTTTCAAGTCACTTAGAATAGTCCCACGATCTTTAACTCTCACTAAATGTCCCACGCGTCGTGAAATATGAACCCAACAGCTTTGATGCTTGGTGTGAGGAAACACTTCAAGACAGACCTCTCTTAGTCCAGATAGTCCATCACTTACACAAATAAGGACTTCCTTTAATCCTCTTTCTTTCAAATCAAGAAGCATTTCTCGGTAATTCTCACTTGATTCGGTAGGAAATAAGCGATAATCAAGCACCTCTTTTATTCCTTCGTCCGTAATCCCCACAATCATATGAACCGCTTCTTTAGCCACTTTATCACGTCTTAGTGAAAGATAAGTGGCATCAAGGTATAAACTCACATAACGAGATGAGATTGAACGGGTGTGAAAAGCGTGAACTTGATCACTTAAGACCTGCGTCATATTTGAAATCGTTTGAGGGGTATAATGCATTCCAAACATGCGCTCAATCAAATGAGAGATTTCTGAAGTCGTAATGCCTCGTTGGTACATCTGAATGATCATTGATTCCAAATCTTCAGTGCTTCGTTTATACGAAGGAACCGTGTGCTGTTTGAATTCACCCTTGCGATCTCGTGGGATTTCAACAGTAATCTCACCAAAGCGTGTCTTTAACTTTCGGGTATAGGAACCATTGCGTGAATTCCCTGAGTTATAACCAATGGGATCATAGCGCTCATAATCTAAGAAACTCGTTAGCTCTAAGCGCAGCAGTTCATTCACGGTATTCTCGACTTCATTTCGCATCACTTCAAGGATATTTTCACCTTTTAGAAACGCATTCATCAGTTCTGTGTTAAAATTTGTCATGGGAAGATCTCCTGTAATTGTTTTTTAGTCAACTACATTCTACTCGAGTTCTTCCCTCACTAACAAAGATTTCTCGTCTCTATCTCTATGAGACGTTTACACAAGATATTTTATACTCTC
>DITO01000012.1 GCA_002422065.1 Erysipelotrichaceae bacterium UBA6182
ATAGCAAGTAATGTTCAATGTTCATAGATGCTTAACACTTAAGAGTTGAAGGGAATGCTTCTACCTTCTTACTATTTCTTTCAATTAGTTCTTTCAATACATCCATATTAAGATCTTTAACTTGTTTAACATAGATACAAGCTTTCCCATGTTTATGAGGTCCCAATTGTGAGAGTAGTTCATCAGTTTTCTCTGGGTTGTCGTAATCAAAATCAGTATATAAGTAGAGTGTGATATTAGTCTTTCTAAAGGCAAATCCACATTTCATAGAATAACCTTCATGTCCTGTCGCATAGCGATAATGATAGGTTCCAAAACCAATCATATTCCCACGCCAGAGAACTGCTTGTTCACCAGTGATGTTTGTAAAGAACTCTAATAGTGAATAAGCATCACCTCTACGCTTTTCATCTAAAGTTTCAAAAAAGGATTCAATACTATTTTCAAGTGGAATTGTCTTTTGCATAGTTTTACCTCATCTTTATTATAACTAAATTAACAAGATAATCATAAGATTGATAATAATAAGTATCTTTGGTTAAACAATTAACCTATAATTCTTTACATTATTTGCTCTACTCGGTTAAACTATAGTTAAACAGCTAAATGTACGAGGGATGGCAATGAACATGAACATTAAAGTCATCGATAAGCGTACACTGATTGTTCCCATATTAATCTCAATTATAGTTTTTATTTTTTTGGGACAATTTGTTTACGTCAGTATTCGAGATCATTTTTATAATCATGTCAGAGATCTCTCTATCCATCTTGCAAGAGGCTATAGTTATAGTATTCAGAAAACACTGAATGCTGAATCTCTTATTGAACAACTTATAGAAGATAAGTTGTTGCTAGCAAGCGAGACGACAGGATTATATACTAAGATAGAAGATAGGTCTTCTCTTTTGCTATATGCACAAACATTGAGAGTAGATGAAATTAATATATATAATCCACAAGGAGTACTTGTTCTTTCAACAATGCCAGAAGATATCCAATGGCAGACTTTTGAAGGACATCCAATTTATGATTTTATTCAAAGACCTGATCGCTCAATGATAGAAGACATAAGACCAAATCATGTAACAAAAATAGAATATAAATACGGATACTATAAACTAGATAATGGAGATATTATTCAAATAGGTTTGTTAGCAAGTAAGATTAACGAACTCGTTGGAAGCATCAACACTAATAATGCTCTACATGATATCTTGAATAGTAATTCATCAATTACATTTGCTTGCTATTATGATGTAGGCTTAAAGAAACGTAGTTGTCTTGGTGATGAAGAAGGAGAGATGAACTATGAAAGTCTTATTGAAGATGATCTCATTAATCAATCTGAAGTTATAGGATCAGTATCATCATCAGCTCCTTCACTTTATGAGTTGTATGTTCCAATCATGATAAATAGAGACAAAACTGGTACACTTATCCTTTTTCATGAAATGAAGGAACAAAATGATGCACTAACTCAAATGGTCTATTTAGGCTTTGCAGTATTAGGTATTATGTATTTCTTAATTGCCTACGCTTATATCGTTCATTTCAATAAAAACAAGCAACTAAGTCAAGTTGCTTACATTGATGACTTAACTCAACTTCCAAATGGATTATACTTACAAAAAGCTTTTAACCAGTTCAATGCAAGAACTACGATTAATAAGTACTTAATCATGTTAAATATTGATGAGTTCAGAGCTATAAATGTTACATATGGTTATCAATACGGAAATGAAGTGCTTGTTGAAACAGCCAAACGATTAAAGAGAGTACTAGATAGTTCACAGTCTGTATTTCGTTGGGAAGGTGATCGCTTTGTGGTCTTAACTGATGCGGATACTCAAGCTGATCACGATGAATTTACATCTAGAATAGTCTCACAATTTAAAAAAGCATTTGATATTTATGATGTTAAGAAGACGATCAAAGTCAAGTTGGGGATTGTACCACTTAATCAATCAATAGCAACTCTTCAACAAGCAGTTCAAAAAGCAATGATCACATTAGAATACGAAAGAATGATTGATAAAGATATCTTTATATTTAATGAAGATATTGCTTCACTAATGACTCGTGAAAATGATATTGTTACAGAACTTCAAGAAATCATTGATGATCAACATCAAGATCGTCTGTCATTAGTGTTTCAACCGCAACTCGATTTAAAGACCAATAGAATCATTGGAGTAGAAGCATTATCTAGAATTAAATCAACACAGTATGGAGATATTAATCCATCAGAGTTCATAGACATTGCTGAAAGGCACTATTTAATTTATGAACTAGGAAAAGTTATATTCAACAAAGCTATGTTAACGATTAATGAATTAAAAGCTCTAGGTTTTGAAGATGTACGAGTTGCTGTGAATGTCTCAGGAATTCAGTTACTTCATGACCAATTTGTTATAGAATTACTTGCGCTACTTAATAAACATAATTTGACAGGAAAAAATATAGAGATAGAAATAACAGAATCAATACTCATGCAAGACATGCATCGTATCAATCGCACACTAGAACATCTTCGTGCCCATGGAATCGCTATATCAATTGATGACTTTGGAACAGGATATTCATCATTCTTTACAATTAGTGAACTTCACATTGACAGCATAAAAATAAACCGAAGTTTTGTAAGACAGATTTATACACAAATGGATGAGCAAAAAATGATTGCCCGGGAAATTATTCAATTAGCTCATAAATTAGGACTTAAGATTGTGGCTGAAGAAGTTGAGTATGATAAAGAATATCAATATCTATTGAAGTATGATTGTGATTACATACAAGGATACTATTTCTGCAAACCATTATCATCTCAAGATTTATATCCTTTCTTACAAGATAGAAATATCCATACTCAGAAATAAAAAAGAGCTAGATTCACTACAATGTGATCTAGCTCTTAAACATGAAGTCATTAGGATATCTACTAATCAAGTCAATATATCACTAATTATGAATCAACTCTGCAATGATAATATATCTTTGTGTAGGATAGAAAACAGAAGTGAATGGATAACATGTTACTAATGTTAAAGTTGCCTTTTTCGTGGAAACAATAACGGTTTCATCATCACTTTCTACAATTCTAATCTTAACAATCTTATATGTAAAGACTCCATGTTTTGATTCTATAATAATAAGATCATCGATAACAAGCTTGCCAACATTCTTAAAAGTAGTACGACGATGTCCAGCAATGACACTGTTATCCATCCATCCCGGTAAAACACTAGTCACAACATGACCTGCTCCAATAGAAAGTTGATCCTCAGTAGTTCCTTCATAAATAGGTAAACTACGATTTATAGCAGGCATTGTAATAGTGCCTAGAAGGTCGCCTACTTCAGGACGAATTTCATTAACTTCAGATTGAGCATCACTAAGTATATCTTGTGTGAATTCTGGATTGTTAGCTGCTCTGCTTTGCGTAGAAGCAGCAAGTGTAGCAGTAAACTCAATTGGGACATCAAACCGTGATTGTAAACTCATACTTAACAAAGACCATATGATAAGAGCTAAACCAAGAATGGTAATAATCGGAAAAATCCTATTGGTTTTGTAAGATTTGCTCTTTTTAACAACAACAAGCCTATTCATCTTTCTTTTTAAGAAGTAATCCACCAACACCTGCAATCACTAATGCTGCTCCCATCAAAATAATAAACTCAAAAGGGGATGCTGTATTTGGAAGTGGTGAAGGGGTTGTGGTATCCACTGGGGCTTCATTACAAAGATTATTCGTAATCGTGTTTGTATCTAGCGTAACTGCACCTTCACGCGCTAATAGAGAACCGTTTATGGTTGCTCCAGTAGTAGCAGTGATTGAGGTTAAAGCTAAGACGTGACCTTCTAAATGAGAATTTGTACCTAAAGTAGCAGAACTACCTACTTGCCAGTAAATATTACAAGCATCAGCACCATTGATAAGTTCAATTTTACTATTGCTAGCCGTGGTGAGTGTAGAGGCCATTTGAAAAATAAACACAGCTGTAGGATCGTTCTCAGCATCGAGTACAAGTGTACTAGTAATGCTAAACGTTCCAGCAGTTGATCCATAAACACCAGAAATTATAGTAGTGCCACCAAGCTCTGTAGGAATAGTCGTAGTTGGAGTTCGGCCAGCTGCATCGAGGTAAGCAGCAGTGAGAGCAATTTGTGCATTACTCACTTGAACTTCACTTGCTAAATATTTAGTACCACCTTCCATCGAGATTAAAGGTGTTTCTGTTAACGAGGTGCCAGGATAGACACCAGCATTATTTCCGCCTGTACCAGCTAAAACGGTAGTTCCAGTGCTAGTCACTGCAGATCCACCTAGTATCGCAAAGCTTTTAGCATCTCCTAAATTAACATTAGTTGTATAAGCCGCCGTGATTGGAGTGATTAGTGCATAAGACACTATCAGTGTAAGCACTGTTTTAATCACCATGGAAATATTTCTGTTTGATTTATTCATAAGGTAAGCCTTTCTTATGAAATCAGTTTGATTTCATATATGTAAGCAGTCAAAGCATATCTTTTTGGAGCAAATAAAACCTTCTAGAATTCTTACTACTAATAACTGGACACACTGATATGAATTTATCATTCACAGTAAACATGATTCTAATGGGTGTGCTAGATGTAGACTTCTTTAATTTAAACATTATCAATTTTAAAGATTTACAGAGTTGCAAAAACGATTACTTTCGTAACCATAGTCCAATGAAATGATATGTCGAAATCAATTGACTCATCTGATGTAAGTTAATCAAGACAGTCCTATATATGCTCATCATATACTTATAAACTTCAATAGTCAAAT
>DITO01000068.1 GCA_002422065.1 Erysipelotrichaceae bacterium UBA6182
AAGCTGACCACTTCAATACCTTTTGACAGCGAAATAGATTACCACAAACAGAAGTATCACGGGAAGTTAAGGGTACTATTCCAGTAACTGAAGAAGATCATCCAATGGCTCATACCCTTTATCGTTAAATAAATACTTCCGCACTTCACCATTGATAGTCGCTGTGATTAGTCCCATCACCTGGCCAGGTTTTTTCTTAAAAGTCATGGGCAGCTCACCAAAGAATTCTGATCCGAAGGATGATTCTATGAAGTCCAGTTTATTAAGGTGGATCGTTCTGATGAAGTTCAAGATGTTAAACTTGATCTGTTCTTCAAGACTCAAGTCCCCGGCTTTAAGCATTTTCTTTACTGCAAGTTCTGAATACTTCAATTGGCCATCCCCTTTCAATAGTTCAAATCTTACTTCCTATATTTATCCTTTATCACCTTGTAATGCTCGTGTTTGATCTCATCCCATTCGGTCTTCTTATAATCAATACCCTTAAGTGCTAACTTCTCATGATTTTCCTACTCAACATAAGAACGCCATCAGTGATTACTCAAAATGGATAGTGTTGAACCTTCTGTTAACTTTCAAGAAATGCCAACACCTCAGCTCTGGTTTTAGAACTTCGGGCTATTGCATTCAACAACTCCTTGGCTTCTAACGCTTTCTTCTCCTCGTAGAGATCGTCAAGCTCTCCAGATATTTTATCGCATCGTTCTTTCATTTTACGGAGTTTTTCTTCTTGTTCACAGATCTTTTCACCGATTGTTTTAGTAGACTTCGTTCGCGCCATCTTCGTCCTCCTCCTGTTCTGGAGCGGCTGCTCCCATAAGTTCTTTTCCTATTGACAATGCTCTTGCTCGCGCACTGTCTTCATCTATTCCGAATGCTCCTAAAATAGTCTTTTGTGTTGCGGTAATTGCATGATCTAATTTATAGTTACCACCAGGCTGCCTGATCAGTTCAATCTTTTCCAATTCTCGAAGCGCAGCCGGAACTGTCATATAGTTTGGTTTTTTTGCCATCTCAGCCATACGTTTTCTCAACTGGGTATATATCTTGCTTCTGATAATTAGAGCAATGAATTCTACAAATATTTTAGATTCAAGAGCGTCATTACTGGAAACTCGAAATGATTTATTATCAAGGAAAGATTTGTCGCTGCAAAATAACTTCTCGGAAGCATCACGACTTTTGTATAACAAAAGTGCGTCGCTGGCATTCATCTTTTTTGATGTCACAATTGTAAAATAACCACATAATTTCAGCTCTTTTTCAATAACATCCTCTCGTTCTTTATAGCCATAAAATTTGCGTTTACCATCTTTTTCATGATAGGTCAGTTCGTAATAGTGCTCATATTTTTTCCCGAAGTCTATATCTTTTCCCTTGCTCTTATTCATCATTTCTTCCATACGTTGTAGTTCATTTTCCAACTGAGCACGTTCCGCGCTTTCGCGGTTTACCTTATGATAAATATGAAAATATCTGTCCTTAGTATCATCTGCATAAAGTTTGTCACATACCGTCATTCCATAGGTTCTAAAGGCTTTGATCGCACAGTTTCTATTGGTTTCGAACTCTCCTTTATGATCCATGATTAAACCATTCACAAATGAAGCTTTTCCTTTAACCATAATCACAAAATCATAGTTGCATTGGTCCATGTAATTCAGATTATCCCTGCTGAAATATCCGCGATCAAGAACAAATCCAATGTTCTTGTATCCATATCCCCGGACTTTTTCTATGAGATACTGTAGCTGCGAAACATCAACGATACTTCCTGGGTAACTCTCATATAGCAAAGGCTCCTGATTGTTTATATCGTAAGCAAGAGAATAGTTGACAACTGCAGCTCCAATGTCTTCCTTTGGATGACCATACTCAGCTTTTTCAATATCTCCAGCCTTACAATTTTTGTTGGTCGAGTCGTAAGTTAAATATATTTGTTCTTTATGGTTTCTGTTTTTATTCCAGCTATTTAGAAAATCAATTCGATCATCTTCCGTGATCTCAGAAAAAAATCTGGAAATGGTTGAATCGCTGTATATTTTCTGCTCTGGAGTAAGAACAGGATGATTATAGGCATAATCAGGATAGTATTGAGCAACATTGCTCTCACAGATAATGGAATAGGTGGCTAAATCAAGCAATAGTCCTTTTCCACGATCGTCCCACGATGAAAGATGATTGGCAAGTTTGTAATCATCAATAATTTTCTTGATCACCAAAAATGCTCCAACTCGGATGCAAGAACTGCGCGAAGTTGGGTTATTTGCTTCAACGGGGAGAATAATATCCGGAAAATACTTTTCAAAATTGGGGTTTGGATACATCATAGTTGGATCATCATTAGACAATTTTCCAATAGTAGTACGCATAGGCACATTATACTTCTTTTCAGGAACATATTTTCTGTCATAAGTGTACTCAATATAAGTTGTATCGCCACGTTTATTTCTTGAAATTTTCCCTGTTTTCTCGGGGATTTTTATCAGAAAATCGTAATACATCTCGCACCTCCAAAGTATGATATCCTACTCAATAATTATAACAAAAAAACCACTAAGGTGCAAGTGAAATCGTAACAAAATCCGCTTGTTTTCAGTGGCTTGAGCTGTTTTTCAATGCAGTAAATAGAGGGAGCAAACAATTGAGTGTGATAAAGTTTGAGAAGTTAGCAGTAAATAACAAACTCATCCCCTCCTNNTCTTCATCCCTGCAGCTTCTCCTGAGGACGTCGCCTACTTCTCTAAGAAGTTCATCGCCACCCTGATGACCAAAGGCATCATTGGTTAGCTTGAGGTCGTTTACGTCGATCGCCAATACAGCCAAAGGAAGAGAAGATGGATTATCCAGTCTTCTTAGCTCCTTTTCAAGATATCTCCTGTTGAACAAACCTGTCAAATGATCTATATAGCTTAGGGACTCCTTTTCCTTCATCTCAAGCTTTCTATCAGTTATGTCTCTGGTAAAGCACACCATCAGCCTCTTGTCTCTGTCAAGAAGTGTAACGGATACCTCAACGTTATGGATACTTCCATCCTTTCTTCTATGGATAGTGTC
>DITO01000183.1 GCA_002422065.1 Erysipelotrichaceae bacterium UBA6182
AAGAAACAAGTCCTTTCGGACTTGTTAGGAAATTATTGATTAAAATAAATCGTTTCCATATTCTTGAATACTGGTACCTTCTCTGAAATGATCTCTTCAAGAATACTACGGCCTTCTTCAAGAAGTGAATAGAACACAAAGTTAGTATAACGCTCTACTCCAATTTCAAATTTAGCATCAATCTTAATTAAACCAACTAAGTCATCATTGACATGATGAGCAGTCATATAAGGAAGTAATTTAGTGATTTCATCAGCATTTAATGTATAAGTTGCAAATTCCGTTGCAGAATTTTGCCCCCAGTAACGAATGGATGAGTCGAAGTTCTGAATAAAGAATTCCACAGGATTATCACGGGTAGATGGACGAATAAGTTCTACTGTTACTGATTCAGGAATGACAATCTCTTGAAGTTCAAGCAGTTCGATGGTATTTGTAAATGATGCAAAAACAGGAAGCGCTTGAGTATTAAAACCACCATTACCGTAAGGATCTTGCACAGTTGCTTTAGTAACAATGTATCCTATGATGGTTTCACCTTCAAGAATAGCTGGTCCTTGAGATGTATACTCATCAATATAAGTATCAAACAAAGTGTTCAATTTATCTTGAGAAACCGTGGTTTCGGTATGAAGTGTTGTTGGGGTGAAACGAATCGAAGTTATACGATCACGATTGCTTAAATGAGGATAACGATTAAGTAAGTTTGGTTGAGAAACCGATAACGGAAGAATTGTGTCTGTCCAAACAAATGGAATACGATATGAGCGAAGTAATGTTGAACCATTGTTTAAAGTATAACGTAGTTGGACTTCACTTGTTGTCCATGAGGATAATTTGAAAGGATAAGAAGACTCGATAGCATTGGTTTTAGCATCATCATAGAAGTTATAGTTGTTGGTAGAAATACCAAGTTCTTTAAAGCGATCAATAATGGATTGATGGAAATCAACAATCACTTCAATATCCGCTTCATCTTCATAGGCAATGACACCATTGCTTGTATTGTAAATATAACTTGAATAAGATGGTGAGAATAATCCAGACTCATCATTAATTAGAAATTCAACTTTCGCAATACGATCTGGATTAGGCACATTATTGACATAGCCTGCACCACCGGTAAAGGTTGCGACTAAGAATGTTGTTAATGACACTGCTGTAATAATTGCAAATTTAACTAATGCTTTAGTAAAGTTTTTGAATCCACGATTGGCGATAACATCTAGAATCATGTAGGCGACAAAAGTGAAGAATACAGGGAAGATGAGTGTTCTTAAGTCAAGAGAGCTTCCTTCAGTCAACAATGTAAATGTTGAATAGAAGAAGAACTGAATCATTAAGATAAATAGAGAAACAATGATTGGATAGAACTTGTTGTTAGTGAATGGAGTTTCTGCCTTTTCACTACGACGAATCTTGTAGAAGAATAAGACTAACCAAGCCATCCCAAATGACATCACAAACCAATATAGAGCAACGAGATCAGGATTAGGGAAGACAAGATTACGATTCAAATTAAGTTCAAAGATTGTCCACAGCGGAGCTGTGAAGAGTAAGAAAGTATTTTCTGTAGGTGCTATAAATCCAAGTAAAACTGTATTACCAAACACAAGGTATGTACCATAAGCAATCATTGGAATTAAATGAATAATTAATCCATAGAGGAAACCATCCACTGATGTTCCTGTGTTCATCATTGAGAACATGAAAGGAAGCGCAATAGCCATGGATAAAGCTAGACTGTAATAGAGGTTTTCAAAGATTAACGTATTATCAATCGTAGGTACAACCATTGCATTATATATCCAACCAATACCATACACACTTAAGAAAGGAATAAGCACAATCACAATGGATGCAATTAAGCCTGTTAAGAATAAATCTTTACGTGTGATAGGCAAGGCATGATAGACATCTAATGATTTTTTAGAATTTAAGTAAGAGAATATCACAAACGGTACGATGACTAAAGAAACAAAGAACACTACAAGTTGGAAAGTACGACCAACATTGAAGAATGTTTGAGAGTATGTTCCATTGAATACAAATTCAGTAAAGGCAAGAAGTGGATAGAGTGCAATCATCGCAACACTCGTTAAAATCATTAGACGGGTATTACGTTTGATTAGAAAGCGAAAGAATCCAGCGTTAATACGAGCTCTAAATAGATTTTCCATAACCNNAAAGCAGGATCTAAGGATTCAAGTTGAGCTTTGATGACATCCAAGGAACCTTTGATGACTAAAGTGAAGACGTTACCCACTTGTTCTTGATGAATAATATCAAGACCATTAAAGCCTGCAACATCTAAGACTTCTCTAAAGCCCACTTGGAACTTATGGAATTCGTCTTTAATCGTATCAACTTGACCACTCATCACGACTTTTTTATTATCAATAAGCGCGATTTGATCACAAATATCTTCAAGTTCTCTTAAGTTATGTGATGAAATAACAACGGTCATTTCACGACTTGTCATCTCTTGAGCAATAAAGCGTTTGAGAGTTAAGCGCATGACTGGATCTAATCCATCAAAACTTTCATCAAGAAGTAAGACATCAGGATTAACTGATAGAGCTAAGATTAGTCCAACTTGGCGTTTCATCCCTTTAGAGAAATCATTGATTTTCTTGTTGGTAGGAACAGGAAAGTTGTTAAGTAGACGTTGATACATAGATTCATTGAAAGAAGGATAGAATATCTTATAGAACTCTTTCATTTCTTCAATGTTAGATTGATTGAGATAAAAAGGATCATCAGATAAGAAGAGAATACGTTGTTTCACTTGAGGATTATCATAGACGTTTTCATCATCTAAAGTAACAACCCCTAGTTCAGGAGTTATAACTCCAGAAATAAGACGAAGGATTGTAGATTTACCAGCACCATTAGGTCCTACTAAACCAAATACACTCCCTTTTTTGACAAACCAGTCTACTTGATCTAGGACTAGTGTATTGTCAAAAGATTTACTAACCTGTTTGAGTTGGATCATAATCCCATTCCCCTTTCTCACACCATGCATTCACAGCACTGATGATCATTGTAGGCTCAAGTCCATATTCGAGAGATTCTTGAATAAGGTTCTTAAGCTCTTTAAACTTTTCTTTAATGTATAATTGCATACTTGCGGCAGGACTGGATACAAATGATCCTTTTCCTGTGACTGACACAATCATGCCTACTCGCTCACACTCTGCGTAGGCTTTCTGAACGGTATTTGGATTCACTCCAAGTTCCATAGCAAGAGTTCTTACGGCAGGTAGTTGGTCGTTTTCTTTGAGCACTCCCCCTACAATCAATTTCAACATTTGAGTTTGAATTTGTTCATAGATAGGGAGCTTGCTTCGGTAATCGAGCACAAACATAGCAACACCCTCCTTAATGTATTAGTTACAATAATACAATACACCCATTTAAGACAGTTGTCAACCCTAAGTCAAAACTCGATAAAATTAGTTAAAATATGCTACAATACTCACGATTAGGAGATTAATCTATGTATGATGTGATAGTAATAGGAGCCGGCCATGCTGGGGTAGAAGCCGCATTAGCAAGTGCTCGCAAAAATATGAAAACTGCCATGTGCACCATATCTATCGATAAGATAGCGATGATGCCATGTAATCCTTCCATTGGCGGACCTGCCAAAGGTATTGTAGTGGCTGAAATAGATGCTTTAGGGGGCCAAATGGGACTCACAGCAGATAAGACGGCACTACAGTTTAAAATGCTGAATACCAACAAAGGCCCAGGTGTTTGGTCTTTAAGAGTCCAATCGGATAAACTTGAATATTCAAAGATGATGAAAGAAATTTGTTTGGCACAAGATAATCTAGATGTTATTGAATCCTTAGTGGATTCACTCATTGTTGAAAATAATGAGATAAAAGGGGTTATCTTACATAATCAAGAGAAACTGCTTGCCAAAGCCGTTGTATTAACAACAGGCACTTATATGCGTTCTAAAGTCATGATTTCTGATGAAGTAAGAATTAGTGGACCTGATAATCTACCAACTTCAAATGCAATATCAGATCAACTCAAAGACTTGGGATTTCGCTTATTTAGACTTAAAACAGGAACTCCTCCAAGAGTATTGACTTCATCGATTGATTTCTCAAAGACCACNNTGTTATTTAACCTATACTCAAGCTTCAACACACGATATTATCCACTTAAATTTAAGCAAGTCATCGATGTATTCGGGGGTTGTTGAAGGTGTAGGTCCTCGTTACTGTCCTTCGATTGAAGATAAGGTAGTACGTTTCTCTGATAAAGAACGTCATCAAATCTTCTTAGAACCACAGTCTGTTCACTTAGACACAACCTATGTTCAAGGTTTCTCTACTTCTTTACCTCGTGATGTTCAAGAGAAAATGCTTAAAACCATTGCAGGATGTGAGAATGCAATCATTACAGAATATGCTTATGCAATTGAGTATGATGCCATTGAACCAACACAACTTCATCCTTCATTAGAAACCCGTCTTATTAAAGGTTTGTTTTGTGCAGGACAAATTAATGGAACATCAGGATATGAAGAAGCAGCAGGACAAGGAATTGTTGCTGGGATTAATGCTGCACTGTATGTTGAAGGAAGAGAACCTTTAATATTAGGAAGGGATGATGCTTATATTGGAGTTATGATTGATGATCTCATTTCTAAAGGGACATTAGAACCCTATCGCTTACTTACATCACGTGCTGAATATCGTTTATTACTAAGACATGACAATGCCGATGTTCGCTTATCCCAAAAGGGATATGATGTAGGACTTCTTAGACAAGAACGCTATGATCAGTTCCAACATGAACAAGATTTAAAGAACAAACTTATTGAAATCATTTCAACAAAACGTATAACTTCTAAAGACCCAATGGCACAACTACTTATTGATAAAGGCTATACTAACTTTCAAGAAGGTATTCTCATCATTGAAGCTATTCGACGTCCTCATATATCACTCTTAGATTTCTTGCCTTTTTTGGGAATAGAGATGAATGAGCGTGTTGCAATGCAACTTGAAATTGAAATCAAGTACGAAGGATATATTGCGAAGGCTAAAAAAGAAGCTAATAAAGTAAAAGTCTTAGAAACCTGGAAGATACCTGCTGAATTCAATTATGATTTAGTTCCTCATTTATCCATTGAAGGACGTCAAAAACTATCTACCATTAAACCATTAACAATTGCACAAGCCTCTAAAATATCAGGAGTCAATCCTGCAGATATTCAAGTCTTACTTATGGCTTTAACCAATAAGAAACAACCTTCGGCGGTATAACAAGGAGAGTGTATGAAAAAGAATGTGGGGATCTTTATTAACATTGCATTAGTTTTAATTGGTTCTTTTCTCATCTTTCAGTTCTTTCAACCAGAACCAGTAACAACTACTAACAGTGATCCTATCGTTGCTTCCTTAAAAGTTCAAGCTTTTGATGAAGCATTTCGTACTTTCCAACAAGTCTCCCTCAATGAAGAGGAGTTAGGTCTTGTGAAAGATGAACTACTTCTTCAAACATTAAGAGCAAAAGACGAACTTAATGAAGAAAGATTATTATCACTTAAGGCATTTATCGATAACTCACCAGTATCTTTCGGCAACTCATATCACATGCCTATTCTTAATAACATTCAAATCTATCTAGATCATATTGATTTAGGATATATCTTAGATTGCCATGAAGAAAGTGATAATGTTATCTTAGAACTAAGACAATACACTACACGCTTTATTGATAGTATCTATCCTTATTATCGCAATGGGTTAGCCCAAGCTCTAAATGATGCACGTGTTCATTACAATAATGCGATAACACTCGACATTGAAGCATGTTATTCTCCCATTAATTATCATACTGTATTAGAATCAGGACTTACCTTCATGAATGAAACACTCGAAGATCCAAGAGTGAATAATTACAATACGTTAAGAGATGCCTATAATGAAGTATTAAGTGTTTATGAAGAAGAAATTAGTAACCTTATGAAAAATGCTTCAATTATTGAATCAAGACTTAATACACTTAATAATCATCAAGAAAGAAACCAAGATAAAATAGATCAGTTGAACCCTTAAGACATTTCATACGAAATGTCTTTTCTTGTCCCGTTCACAAATTAACTTTGGTATAATGGGAACATGAGAACGACATTTATCCAATTATCATTTGAGCGTATTGGTAAAACACTAAGCGCTAAACAACTTGAACAGCTTGATGTTTATGCATCTTTATTAATGGAAGAGAACAAGATTCATAATCTTACAGCCATTGATGATTTTGAAGGTATTGTCATTAAGCATTTTGTAGACTGTGCATTAGGTTTAAACTACATCCCACAAGGAGCTAAAGTGTGTGATGTTGGATCTGGTGCTGGATTTCCTGGTCTTGTATGGGCAATACTTCGTGATGATATCCATGTGACATCTATAGAAACCACAACAAAGAAAATAGTATTCCAAAAGAAGGTTGCTCAAACGTGTGAACTTCATAATATTCACTTTGTTAATGAGCGTGTTGAGGAATTAAGAGAGTATCGTGAGTATTTTGATGTAGGAACAGCACGTGCTGTCGCAAGTCTTAATATTTTACTGGAACTTATTATGCCACTGGTTAAGGTTGAAGGTATAGTTATTGCACTTAAAGGTCAAAATGCTCAAGAAGAACTGTTTAATTCTACCAAAGCATTAGATTGCCTTCATGGACGTGTCCAAAAAAATGATACATTACAGCTCATCGATGATGAAAAGAGCATGAGAACAATCCTTGTTATTGAAAAAATTAAAAAAACGTCACCTCAGTATCCTCGTGGGTATGCTAAAATAAAAAAACAGCCTTTGTAGGAGAAATGCATGAGAGAAACTATTGAAATTGGAATAGATCAAATTAAACCGAATCGAAATCAACCACGTGTTGAATTCAACCATGATGCAATCTATGAATTGGCTCAGTCTATTCGGGAGAATGGACTAATACAACCCATTGTTGTTCGTAAAGTAGATAATCATTATGAAATTATTGCAGGAGAGCGTCGATATCGTGCTATGCAAATGCTAGGATACACCACAGTATCAGCATTAGTGTCCACAGCAAATGATGTCCAAAGTGCTCAAATGGCAATCATAGAGAACATTCAAAGAGAAGACTTAACAGCAATTGAAGAAGCTAAAGCATATCAAACCATTATGAAAGCGAATGGATGGACTCAAGAGAAGATAGCATCCTTGATGGGTAAATCACAATCAGCGATTGCTAATAAGATTCGCTTATTACAACTTCCTTCACCCATTCAACAAGCAGTTCTTGACAAGAAGATTACTGAACGTCATGCGAGAGCATTACTTCAAGTAAAATCAGATCAACAACTACCAATGTTAGACATCATTATCAAACAAGATTTAACAGTAAGTGCTACAGAAGCTAAGATTAAGAATATTAGTCATGTTAAACCATCCAAGCCTGTCTCAAAAGGGTTAGTAAGACACGTTATGATAGTTAAGAACACATTGATGCAAGCTGTAGGAATGATTCAAAAGAGCAATATCGATATTAAAGTTAGTGAAAAAGATCAAGACGGTGAATGGAGTATGACCATTACGGTTAAGAAATAGGAGAAGTTATGGGAAAAGTAATTGCTGTTGCAAATCAAAAAGGAGGAGTTGGGAAAACGACAACTTCTGTCAATTTGGCTGCAGGATTAGCTTATTTAGGAAAAAAGGTATTATTGATTGACTTTGATCCACAAGGCAATGCAACACAAGGAATTGGAGCAGCACGTTCTTCTTTTAAGTTAAGTGCGTATGATCTTTTATTGAGTGATAAAAAAGCAAGTGATGTTATCCTCACTCTTCAACAACCACCCCTTTCACTTGTACCTTCTACTATTGACCTAGCAGGTGCTGATCTAGAAATGGTGGAGTATAAACAAGGTAAAGAGCGATTACTTAAGAATAAAATTGATCCTATTAAGGATAACTATGATTATGTCATTATAGATTGTCCTCCATCATTAGGACTTCTAAATACCAATGCTTTAACCGCAGCAGATTCTGTAATTATTCCAGTACAGTGTGAGTATTATGCACTTGAAGGATTAACCCAGTTATTATCTACGATTCGCTTAGTTCAACGTCTCTTTAACCCTCAACTCATTATTGAAGGAGTACTACTTACAATGTATGATGTGAGAACTCGATTAAGTGTAGAGGTCTCTCAAGAAGTAAGAAAATACTTTAAAGAACGTGTTTATAAATCAACAATTCCTAGAAACATAAAGCTTTCAGAAGCACCTTCTCGAGGACAATCTATCTTTGAATATGATGTACGCTCTGAAGGATCAAAAGCTTATGCTTCTTTAGCTAAAGAAGTATTGAAATACAATGGAGGTTAATCATGAGTGATAAAGCACGACTTGGTAAAGGATTAGAAGCCATCTTTGGAGAAAATGTTAATGATGTGCTTGAACAAATCCAACAAGGAACCATGGAAGGTTTTCAAGGTTCTCGCCAAAATATTCCATGTCAAGATGTTAGACCCAACCCATATCAACCTCGTAAACAGTTTGATCAAGATAAACTACAAGAACTTGCAGATTCAATTGCACAACATGGAGTATTCACACCTATCTTAGTTCGTGTTATTCCTAATGGATTTGAACTTATTGCAGGGGAGCGGCGTTTACGCGCTTCAATTATGGCAAATAAACCAACCATTGAAGCAATCATCTTAGATTTTAGTGATGAGCAAATGATGGAAATCTCTTTGGTTGAAAATATTCAACGTGAAGATTTAAACATCATGGAAGAAGCTATGGCATATCAAATGATGATGGAAAGACTTTCTCTTACTCAAGAAGCACTTGCGAAAAAAGTAGGAAAATCAAGAGAGCACATTGCAAATACAGTACGTCTTAATAAGTTACCAAGTATCATTCAAACAATGATTCTTAACCAAGAACTCTCTATGGGTCATGCAAGACCCCTCATTACGTTAGAAAAAGAATCTGACATGATTATGTGGGCGAAAAGAATTGCTAAAGAGAATCTTTCTGTAAGAGTGGTGGAAGCGTTACTTAAGAAACCACAAACAATACCTTCTAAACCTAAAGTTACTCATCATCATTATGATAAAGTAACAAGATCACTTGAAGATAAGTTTCAAACCCAGATTAAAGTCACTGATAGTGCTATAACAATTCAATACAAAGGATGGGATGATTTAAATCGAATCTTAGATCTTTTAGACGTGAATGAAGAATAAAGTGCCAACGGCACTTTTTTAGCAGACTTAACACAAAGTGTTATAATAAGCAAAGAGGTAAATTATGATACTAGATACCATTGTTGGCATTTCTACCGCTCAAGCATTAGGTGCTATTGGCATCGTTCGCTTATCAGGAAGTGATGCAATCGAGATAGCAAACACTTTATTTTCAAAAGACTTAAAAACCATTGATTCGCATCATGTTGTGTATGGTAACATTTATGATCCATCCACTAAGGAATGGATTGATGAAGTCATGCTTACACAATTTAAAGCACCACGCTCCTATACTAAAGAAGATATCGTAGAGATTAGTTGTCATGGAGGACTTATGAGTACCTCTAAGATTATGGGATTATGTATCAGTCTAGGAGCACGTAGTGCACAACCTGGAGAATTTACTCAACGTGCTGTCATCCATGGAAGAATTGATTTAGCACAAGCTGAAGGAGTGAATGACCTTATTCATGCTTCATCCACTCAAGCAATGACAATGGCTTTAAAAGCGATGTCAGGGGATGTAAGAAGACTTATAGAACCACTCATTGATGACTTAATAGCAATGATTGCCCATATTGAAGTCAATATTGATTATCCTGAGTATGAAGATGTGGTACAAATGACGACTCAAGAAATACTACCCCAAGCTAAGGATTGGGTGAAGAGAGCAGATGCTATTATTGATGCATCCATAAAGAAAGAAGTGATTAAAGAAGGTGTAAAGACTGTGATTGTTGGACAACCTAATGTTGGGAAAAGCTCCTTACTTAATGCTTTACTTCAAGAAGAAAAGGCCATTGTGACACCGATTGCAGGAACCACACGTGACTTAGTTGAAGGATATATTCGACTTAAACATATTCCACTACATCTCATAGATACTGCAGGAATACGTGAAAGCGATGATCTTGTGGAAAAGATAGGGATTGAGCGCTCATTAGAGTCTATTGACTCTGCAGAGCTTGTGATTATAGTGATTGATCCTACAAATACTAATGAAGAAGTTGATGATCAACTTATTAAGAGAGCATCCAATAAGAAATGCATCGTTGTATATAATAAGAGCGATCTTATTAAACGTGAAGGCTTAAGTATTTCAGCATTAAACCAAGACATTCAACCACTCATTGATCAGATAGAAACCTTGTTTGCAGAGAATATCGCAAGTCTTGATACACCAACCTTAGCTAATCAACGTCAGATTGGAATGCTTACACAAGCAAAACGTTATTTAATACAAGCCATTGAAGCCATTGAAGCAGGATTTGAAATAGACTTAATCACCATAGATTTATCGGCAGCATATGAATCACTTACAAGTATCTTATCAGCGAATGTTAAGCCATCCTTAATGGATGAGATATTTAAACGATTCTGTTTGGGGAAATAAACATGACACTAACACTAAGAAGAGCTTTAGGATTTATTATTGATAGTATGATTGTATGGATACCATTATCCATTATTGCATTGGTATTCTTTATCACAAGAACAGTTATTTCATGGATTCCAGTACTAAACTGGTTTACCTTTTTATTCTCATTATCATGGATTAGTTTTGTAGTGTTTTTTCTTTATGATTTTTTAAGTATGATGGTCTTTAATTCAACTATTGGAAAAACAGCCATGCTTGTTAGAGTGGTTAATGATCAAGGATTTCCTCTTAGTTTTGGTCAGAAACTCATTCGCTCCATCCTAAGAAGTTTACAGTTCACTATTGTTGGGCATGCATTTCTTCTTATTAACTTAGGAATTGTTGTACTTCGTGGAGAACAGTATAGTATTCATGATTTACTCGTGGGGTCACAAGTATGGCGAAAATAGGCTGGATTGATACCCATACACATCTTGCATATCACGAATTAGATAAACTAGATGACAACATTGCCTATGCTGTAGAACATGATATTCAAGATATAGTAGCTATTGCACTTACCAAGGAAGAATATGTTTTTCACACGTCATTAAAAGATCGATATAAGTCAGTAAGAATCCATACCACATGCGGAGCACATCCAGCGGAAGTATATAAATGGTCAGAAGATAAGTTTAACTCATTTATGAGTGATCTTGAATCTATGGATATTATTGCGCTTGGTGAAATAGGATTAGACTATTATTGGGATAAAGAGCATCATGATTTACAGAAAGAACGTTTCATTGCACAGATTAAATTAGCTAATAAGTTAAAGCTTCCAATACTTATTCACTGTCGTGATGCCTTTGAAGATTGTCTCAAAATTCTTCAAGATCATACCCCAGAATATCATGGGATCATGCATTGCTACAGCGGAAGTGCAGAGATGGCCATTGAGTTTATGAAGATAGGAATGGATATATCTTTAGCAGGACCATTAACCTTTACCAATGCGAGAGTACCAAAAGAAGTTGCTAAAGTTGTGCCTTTGGAAAGACTCCATATCGAAACAGATGCTCCATATTTAACACCACACCCATTTAGAGGTAAGAAGAATCAAACAGGTTATGTACACTTTGTTGGTGAAGAGTTAAGTAGGATAAAAAATATGCATGAAAGCGATGTCAAGAATCAACTAGGACTAAACTTTAAACGATTATTTGCCAAAAATTAGACATTTACTCAAGAGTGTGCTAAAATGCGAAAGTCTATTGGAAAGGAGAACTTAAATGAATAAATCTATTCTAGGTGCCGCACTGCTTATATTTAGTGTGACATTAAGTTCATGTGTTCCGCGTATTAACGCAGGACCAACAACAAATAATCCAATGATTTTTCAAACATTATCAGCATTACCCCAAATTACTAAAGACCCATATAGTTTAGAAATAGAAACTGTGGAAACCGTTGTTTCTAAACCTAAAATTATCTACCAACGTAGTTCAATCTGGCAATCCGGAGGACTTAGTTGGATCGCTGCTAAAGCTGTTGAAGGTACACCACGTATCCGTGTTGAACAATATTCAGTGGCGAGTGATATCAATGGTAACGTCTTATCAAAAACACTAAATGTAGGAGAAACAACCTATATTGAAGCAGAACCAACTGTTTATAAATATGGTGCTGCTCCAAACGTGGGCTCTGTATTCTTTCCTTCTCGTATTTACCGCTATGGTGCTAACTGTTCTGGGTGTTCATCTCAAACAGGAACATCACCAACCTCATCTGGTGTCTTAGTGAGTATTGAACCTGCAGTTCAACAAATGGATGGCTCTATGCGTCCAGGGATTACTTATGAAGGATACTATGTCGTAGCATCTTCACCACGACTTCCAGTATGTTCAATTGTAGAGATTACTAATCATCGCTTTTCAGGATCAGGACTTGTTCCAAATCGTCCTTTTAAAGCGATAGTACTAGATCGTGGGGTTCGCGATAATACTTTAGACTTGTTTATTGGGGATGAAACCCGATATAACTCAATTGTGAGTATGACAGGTAAACAATCTCCTAAAGTGGAAATTATTGGTTTTGGAACATCAGCGCGTAATTCAGCTGGTGATCGAATTTGTAGATTACCTTAGACCTTCTCGAAGGTCTTTTTTTGTCTATTGATTAAGGTGTCCTATGATATAATACAACCATGAATAAACTAATACTCGATGATGTCATAGTTGTTGAAGGAAAACATGATGCAGATAAGATAAAACAAGTCGTTGAAGCGATGGTTCTTATTACATCAGGAACTCACTATACAGCCTCATTTCTAAATCAACTTGAATCATTAGCACAACATAAATCAATCATTGTCTTTACCGATAATGATACTCC
>DITO01000277.1 GCA_002422065.1 Erysipelotrichaceae bacterium UBA6182
CCAGTATGGATAGACCCTTTACGCGTTGAGAACCCCAATCTGCGGATATCTCGCGAGGATGCCGTCCCCAGACCTTCTCGGTATAGCCTTCAAAGAACAATTGGTACAATTTCTTCCCAAAGCGATTGATATAGAAGTTCTCCAAATTGGAATCGGGTCGTTTTAAGAAGGTGGATTTTAAGTAACTGAATCCAGCGATGATCGTTTTTATAAAGCCTAAGTTCAGAATTGTCTGCATTTTCATACTGATGGGATAATCAAAGAATTTCCCTAAATAATATATTCTTGAAATTCGATTCCGCCATAAAAAGACTCGATCATTTTTTTCTGGATCGGGTCCACCTTCTTGAATTTTACTGTTTCGATTGAGTTTCTTGTCATCATAGGACAATGATCCTTGTAAAGGCAGAATAGTTGTCCACCAGTCCATGACACGAGTATCTTTTGAGAAGAAACGGTGGCCACCAATGTCCATACGATTTCCATTATGATTGACAGTTCGAGAAATCCCCCCAATCACATTGGTTTTCTCAAGGATGGTGACCTCATACTCAGAAGATTGTTTGAGCAACTCATAGCCAGCAGTCAAGCCTGCTGGTCCAGCTCCAATGATAATTACCTTTTTCAAATTGCCTCCAATTACGTAGAATGTTCGATATAATGATACCATAGTTAAAAGTTTATCAAACCAAAATCGTGGTTAGAATACCTGGGGAAACGCATGAGCAAACGTTGGAAAATCGATAACATGTCAAAGTGGATACGTAATCATTGGATGGATGTGATTTTGTACGTAGTGTTTATTGTTTGGTTGATCATCGTGATGCGACGGCAAACAGAACTCCGCTTTTTGGTGGAATGGGGTGATGAGTCTGAAACAATTGTTGTGACGAAGATGATGGCGAGTGGACAACGATTGTATACGGAAATCTATAACAATCATGGCCCCTTGGTTTTCTTGCCTGGTTACATCATCAGTAGTTTGGGTGAATATTTTATTGAAGTCTATCGATGGATACCCTTGGTACTGCAATGGCTTAGTTTCATAGCAATTTTCTTCTCACCTTTATACACAACGAGCAAGCAAAGGATTATTTCGACAATCATGTTGGGTTCCATCATGGTCCATTTTCTATCCCATATTTATGGTCAAACTTACCTGTATCAAACTATGAGTGGTCTTTTCATGATCATTGCACTCGTATCCGCCATATTACCTTCATTATTAAATAAGAAAGTTTCTTCGTTTCATTACTTTATAGCTGTTTTTTTGTTAATGTGTTTACCCTTTCTTGCCATAACGAATGCACCATTTGCAATCCTAGGTTTGGTGATTTTGTTTAGTCGTAAAAGAATGATTCCATTTGGTTTGGGAATCGTAACAGCATTAATGCTTAATATTGGTTTCATTATCATCTATGGGTCTTGGGATGGATACATCGCTTATCATTTTCATTTGAACTTTAACGTACTCTATTCCGGTCAAGGAATTCGCGGATACATAATGACAATTTTACAGTTTTATGGTAGCAACTTTACACATTTCTTGACACTGATGTTGATTATGATTGAGGTTATGGTCATTAACCATAAGCGAACGTGGTTGAATCAAATCAAAGGCTTACTTTTAATCCCAATGTTGGTGAGTCTGGTGGTAAGGGGTGGTGATGTCTTTACCCTTTCCGGTTTGATGTACTTATACGCACTCATTGGACTTTCGACTGTCTTATTCATTCCTATCGAAGATGAAGGTTCAATACTTGATGAGAGTGTTCAAATTATACCGCTTATCGGACTATGTGCAGTGGCGACTTATTTGCTTACCTTACCACTTGACAAAGTTGGTTTTTACAATGAGTTTCTACCAGAAACGGAGTTTAGTCGAATCGTAGAACGTGTTACAAGTCCTGAAGATCGAATCTTGGCGTTAAGTTTCCGTAGCTATGAGTACTTGGTTTCTGATCGTTTGCCTGCAAGTGCACACTTTATTTATCTATCTATTCAAGCTAAGTACAATCAGAATCCCTATAAGAATATTTACGTCAGTATCGCTGAGGATGTAAAAAAAAATCGTCCAAAACTTATGTTGATTGATGAATGGAATATCATCTTGGATGATTCGGATTTGTGGCAAAACTATGCGTCTGATTTAATGCAAATTGTTTATGAAGAGTACTA
The DNA here is from genome assembly GCA_002422065.1 of Erysipelotrichaceae bacterium UBA6182. Taxonomy (GTDB): domain Bacteria; phylum Bacillota_I; class Bacilli_A; order Erysipelotrichales; family Erysipelotrichaceae; genus UBA6182. Next base: position 2,179 of record DITO01000277.1, read on the forward strand.
CCAACTCAAAGATAAAAATATATATGTACGTAAGGACTTGAATCTCTTGGATTATGGTTTGGATCCCTATTATGGCTATATTATTGAGTAATGGTCGGTATAAAATTATACAAGTATACAAAGATAGGATATGTTAAAATAAACAGAGTCATGAGAAAATTATTCATAGCAATCACACTGATACTTGCCTTAACATACGGAATACCACTCCTTTTCAATGAGTCGATTCTCTTGTATTTTGGTGACTCCATTGAAACAATGTACCCATATTTTGTGCATTTGAGTGAACAGATTCGATCTGGTAATTTATTACAATGGAATCATTCAATGGGATTTGGGACCAATAATATGGTTAATTTCTTCAATGGACTCGGATCCCCTTTTGTCTATTTTGCGGCTTTATTCCCAAGAAGTTGGATGCCTTACTTATTTCTCTTTTTAGATGTGATTCGTTATTACTTAATGGCTTATTTTGCATGGTTATGGTCTGGCAAACTCTTTCAAAAAGATGAACCTAGATTTATTTTTTCACTCGTATTTGTTTTTTCGGGTTGGGTCATGCATTTCATTCACTTNNGGATTTTATCTTGATGGATACATGTACCTACCACTCCTTCTATATCTTAGTGATGAAATAATTGAAGGCAAGAAATCCATACTATTTGTATTTACTGTCGCTTTGACAGCGTTCATCAGTCCTTATTTCTTGTACATGCATTCAATCTACTTGTTGTTTTATCAAATCTTCCGTTTTGCTTCACAACCTGATTTTTCCATTCAGAAGCTGTTTTCATCGTTCTTAAAGGTCCTTGGATTCTACCTCCTAGGAATTGGTTTAGCTGCCTTTGTCTTGATTCCTGAAATCAAGATTGTCTTATCTTCACCACGCATTGCAATCAATCTAATTGATAATGTCAGTTTTGATTTTTCATTACATCGTTTTTATAACTTTTTGACTTCATTTTTTTCACCAGTGCTGAATGATTATAATCCAAATTTATTTTTCTCTCGCTATAATGTTTTGGATAAATCGATTTTCTATAATTTTACATCCGTTCTTACTTTAATCGCACTTGCTTACTTGCCGTGGCTGAAGTTTCCCCAAAAAAAAGCGTTTCTATTCTTCTTTGGGTGCTTATTATTGGTGAGTTTCCTACCCTTGGCGAATGTTTTATTGAACGGTAATGACAATGTACGTTGGCATTTCATGCTTTCAACGACGGCTTTGATTGGATTAGGCTACACGATTGATAATGAAATCACCATTAAAAAACGTTGGATTGGATTAAGCATCGTTTTGATTTATTGTGTACTGTATGTCATATCAAGAAGTACACACTTAATCGATCGTGAGTTTTACCGTACACAATACATCATTCTTGCGTTTGTGATGGGCTTAAGTCTTATTTATGTCTTTGTTTTAAGTAAGAAATCATTAAGAACTTTCCTCCCCTTAATCATTTGTATTGAAATGGTATTCGTACTTTTGTTTCGAATGAACAATGGTCTTCAGATACGTTATATTAAGGCAGAAGACTTTTATGGGTTGAATAAAGCTCAGTATGTTGACCTTTATGAGAAGTTGAATGACTCATTGGAAGGCTATGGTCGAATTGATGCGTTTGAGGCATTTGGGAATGATGCGATTATCAATGGTTACTCTGGCTTTACATTCTACTCGAGTTTGTACAATCATGAAATTCGAGAATTGCTAGACGGACGTTTCACTCCAAATTGGAACATGGGCTATGCCCATTCCAAAATGCTTTTTAAGCATTTTGCAGGGGCGAAATATTTTGTTACAGAGCATGATTTTGATAATGCTGGTTTTGGATATGACCTAATCAAGACGACTCAAGGTAAAGATGTCTACCAACAACGGTACGAGAACGGATTTGGCTACGCATATGATCAAGTCTTTGATGTGAATCAAATCCGCAATCTTGATAAGTCATTGCAAGATTTCTATTTCTTTCAAGCCGCTTGGGCGGATCAGGGTTATGGAACTACGCAAGTTGAAGTGCCTGAAACGGTCTACCTGAGTTTTCAAAATGAGTACATTGATTTCAGTAATCGAGAAGCGGGTTACTTTATATTTGATTTCAGTCGTTCTAATCCTGCGGTCAGTTGTCAACTGGATTATTATAAGGATGGTATGATTAAAGTCACCAATATCGTACAAGAATATGGCTATACCTATCTACCTGTAAACAAGGATTACGATGGTTTTTATGCGTATTGTACTTCGGTTCATAATGTGAATGAGTATGTACCATCGAATGTTTATTATATATCGAACCAAAACTTAGATCACTTATATACTTCTTTTGAACAACGAACCAGGGTTAAAGTTTTAAATTATCAGAATGACTATATTCAGGCTGAAGTAACGGTAGATGAAGCTTCTACAATCATAACGGTTATAGCATATGATCAGGGTTGGAATGTCAAAGTAGATGGTAAAGATGTTGATATCATAAAAGCAAATGATGTCTTTCTTGGTTTCGAAGTAGATAAAGGTCGACACACAATTGAGCTTCAATACAAAGCACCAGGATTGGTCTTGGGTCTATTTTTGAGTGGGGGTTCCTTGTTGATCATCATAGTTCTTATGCTTATGCAGAAAAAAGTCTAAACAACAAACGCACTTAATCTGCTTTGAAGGATTAATGATTTACTTGTTCTGTTTGATTTCCTTCATACGATTAAACATAAAGTGTTACAATTACTCAAGGAGAATTTATTATGAAAGTCATCAACGATTTATTACCTCAATTTCAAATGTATCAAGAAGAATATGAAGCCAAAGCCCTCGAAGTGTTACGCAGTGGCTGGTATGTTTTAGGGAAAGAAGTCAGTGCGTTTGAAAAGGAATTTGCAGACTACGTAGGTACAGAGTACGCCGTAGGTGTTGCGAATGGCTTGGATGCGCTTTGGATCAGCTTGAAAGTACTGGGTTTGAAACCTGGCGATGAAGTCATTGTTCAGTCAAATACGTATATCGCGACCATCATGAGCATCACGATGGTTGGGGCAACCCCTGTGTTTGTTGAGCCGGATGCTTTTTATAATCTTGATGAAGCAAAAATTGAAGAGAAGATTACGTCAAACACAAAAGCAATCATGGTGGTGCATCTTTATGGTCAGGCCACCAAGATGGATAAGATTCAAGCATTGTGTAAAAAGTATGACTTATTTCTTGTGGAAGATTGTGCACAGAGTCATGGAGCGAAGTTTGCGGATCAAATGACGGGCACATTTGGAGATATTGGGTGCTTTAGTTTCTATCCATCGAAGAATCTTGGCTGTTTCGGAGATGGAGGTGCGGTCACGACCAATAATAAATCATTAGCGGACAAGATTCGGATCTATCGCAATTATGGCAGTGAAAAACGTTATTATAACCAAGTCATAGGTACCAACTCACGCTTGGATGAGTTGCAGGCGGGTCTGCTTCGTGTCAAGTTGAAACACATGGATGAACTTGAACAGGAACGATTAATAATCGCAAATCGCTTCTTAAGTGAAATCAATAATCCTTTTGTTCAATTACCAGAAGTCAATGCATCTTGCACACATGTTTGGCATCTTTTTGTGGTGTATTCAAAAGAACGGGATGCTTTACAGACATATTTAGAAGAAAAGGGAATTCAAACCTTAATTCATTATCCAATTCCACCACACTTATCCGAAGCCTATGCTTACATGGGATATCAGAAAGGGGACTTACCGATCGCAGAGGATTATGCCTTACACGT
>DITO01000210.1 GCA_002422065.1 Erysipelotrichaceae bacterium UBA6182
TATTGATTCCATAAAGCTGGTCTAGGTCCAATGATGGACATATCGCCTTTCAGAATGTTGATGATTTGAGGAAGTTCATCTAAACTGGTCTTTCTTAAGAACTTACCAACCTTAGTAATCCATTGTTGTGGATTTTCTAACATGTGTGTTGGTGTATCTTTTGGTGTATCGATACGCATGGTTCTAAACTTTAAAATCATAAAATGTTTTTTATTACGACCAATTCTCTTTTGTTTGAATAGAATCGGTCCTTTTGAATCTAGTTTAATCGCTATCATAAGGATTAAGAATAATGGTGATAAAACGACTAATCCAATGAAGGCTAAAACAGTGTCATAAAAACGTTTAAACTTTAAATAGAACATAGTTGTGTATTTACCTCTTTTTTATTCAAAAAACTCTATAATATTTTCAATCGGATAATCTATCTTTAATAGTTTGGATTTAATTTCATCTTTACGATTGTATGTAGAAACCAAGATGCCGTCATGATCAAAGTCTCTAATGCTTTCTTTAGGGATGATGACATAACTACCAATCTTCGATCCAATCTTATTAGGATCGTCATCAATAACCGCTAAGACATTGACTTGATTGGTCTTACTGGTCATAATGGTGTGAATAAGCATCTCTGCGACTTCACCAGCGCCGTATAATAAGATGTTAGTGAATCCTTTGTCTTTGACTTGAGATAAGAACTTTTCAAAAGACTCTTTGGCTTGGAAGTATAAGTCTTTAGTGGAGTTTAAATAACCGATATTTAAGACTTTCCTCTTTTCATTTCCCTTTTTCGTGATTAAATACTCAACGGTTTTGGTTGAGTATTTCTTCTTTTTAATGAGGCCTTTTTTCTCAAANNTAATCATTGACCATGCTGACCGCAATCCCTATTAATTTACTCATTTCCCGTTGAGTAATTTTAGGATTCTTTTCGATCATGTCCAAGATCATATATTCTTTTAAAAGAATTGTGGGTTTAAAGAAGGTATTATCGTTCATCGGGTCACCATCCATTGTTCGATTATTGAATAATCCTATTCTACACCATATGCTTATGAAATAACAAGTGAAAAATCTACTTTTTGTTCCTTTTTCGAACAAATGATTTCTAAAACCTTTCGCAACCCCCATTTAACGCGAAAAATAGCACTTATGGGTTTTAAGTGCTAGATTAATAAACGACATTTTTCTAAATAATGATGGATTTATTCAAACCAAATGTATGAGAGAAACACATCTGATATCCAATCGTCTTCATGTAGGAGCATCGATTCAATTTGATGTTCAGAATCATTTTTCATCCGGTCCAAATAGGCTTGATAAACAAGTGTAGATTGAATATTGACATGGCCGAGTAAAGCCTTGGTTTGTTCAATTGAACCACCGCGTTCTAAATTGAATAGCGCGGCGGTATGTCTTAAACAATGTGGGGTAATGCCTGTATATTCAAGTCCCGTTTCTTTTAGAACTTGTCTAAACATTCGAATGAAAAACATTCTTTCTAGTGGATTATGGGTTGGTTTATGTTTGTGAGCACAAAACAAATGTGGATTATCGTCTTTCCGCTTGGATAGATAGTCTTTGATNNTCCCATCCACTTCAACAAAATCCGCCCTTTTCGCATGCACGACTTGATGAACCGACAACCCCGATGTCAACATCAAGGAGATGATCGCGTGATTACGGTAGTGCCAGATAAACTGTCTTTGTTCTTTAGTGAATAGAATGAGCTGTCGCGCTTCTTCTAGCGTTAACACAGGTTTGGACATCTGTTTTTGAATGCGTTCGTTTTTAATCGGCACCATGATGTCATATTGATAAACCTCTGGTAAAGACAACCGTTTTTGATTTAAACTCAAATAGTTGTATAAACCTTTCAACGCGCTGATATGAATGTGTATATAGTAAGTTGAACATCCAATCTCTCGTTTATGGTCACGATACTTGATAACATCACTCGTTTTCGGATATACAATGTCATGTTGTTTTAAGTAGTGAATGAAGTGTTTATAAGCGATTCGGTAGGATTTTAAACTCGAAGCGGCCAGTTTCTTTTCCGATAAATACTGTTCACTTAAAGCTTCTAATGGGTGATTGTCCATATCTGTACCTCCAAATTAAGTTACTTGTCATTTAAAATCAGTCGTTCAATTTCATTTTCCGGTTCATCCTTCATTTGACCCACATGATGGGCATAAATCATGGTCGTCGACACATTCGTATGACGCAAGAGCTGCCTGGTTGACTCTAATGAACCTCCCCTGAGTAAATTCATCGTCGCAGCCGTATGTCTTAACCCATGAGCGGTCACTTGGGTTTCTTCAAGTCCAGCATCCTTCATCAGTTGTTTAAACATCTTAATCACGAATGAACGGGATAAGTAAGGGGTGGTTTGGTGTCTAGAATGACCAATGAATAAAAAGGGATTATTGTCTTTCCGTAAACTCAAATAATCGTTGATTGCCTGTTCTAACCCCTCAGGAATCTTTACATACGCATCCGCAGCGGTTTTACCTTTCCCTTGGATATATAAGACCAACTGTCGTTTAACCCGCTTTAAATCTTTTCGCTTCGCTCGTCTCACTTCAACACTTCTCACGCCAGTGGTGAGCATTAGATAAACGATGGCGTAATCTCGAAACTGTGAGCGGGTATGTCTACGTTCTTTACAAAACGATAGAAGCTGTTTGGCTTGTTCCGTAGATAAGATAGGTTTAAATTCATTATGGTCTAATATTTCCCGTTTGATTGGATGCATGATGTCAAAGGCATACACTTCAGGTAAACCTAAGCGCTGTTGATTCAACCTTAAATAGCGATAAAAGTTTTTCAATACACCGATTTGGTGGTTGGTCCAACGGGTAGAACAACCTTCATCCTTTTTCATCTCTAAGAAAGCAATGACATCCGATGTATTTAGGGAATCTATACTGTGTTCTTTTAAAAAGGTGACGTATTGGTCAAGAATGATTTTAAATAAGTCATAGGTGCCTTGAGTGATGTCCTTTTCAGCAAGATAATGGTGAATCAACGGTTCTAAGGGGTGTTCGTTCATAGTTTGTCCATCCCATCTTTTATATATTCTTATCAAATAATACCCATTAATAGTTACTTTTTACTTTAAAATAATAGTAAAAAAACTACGATTGATTAGTCC
>DITO01000137.1 GCA_002422065.1 Erysipelotrichaceae bacterium UBA6182
CTATTGAAGAAATTAGAGATAGTTTTATAGGAAATCTTGACATACTTGAAATTGAAGAAGTTGATTTAGAAGATGAAACCGAAGGTGCAAGCACCATTGTAGATTATCTAAAAATCACAACAACTTCCGACAGTCTTGATTTTGGTGAAATATTTACGATTAACAAAAGAAGATACCTTAACTATTCATTGACAGTTACTCTTACAGTTTCAAAAAATGTTGAAATGGGTAATCAATTTGAATGGGCTATTAAATTAGTTGATGACGTTTTATATGAAACCGTAGTTCCATTAGTAGTATCGTGGGGAACAACACAGGATATGGAAAGTTTCCAAACCTTGAGAAGTCTTAACCCATTAACAGTTAGTAAAGCAAAACAAGTCCATAATTATGTGAAATCTCGTGGTTACGGTTTGTCTATGACATTCTTACTTGACACAACATCTCCAATTATTAGAAGATTCTTTAAAGATAGTTTTGAAGAAGTTGAAACTCCCAATATATATAACGTTCAAATGAAGTTTAAGGAAATCATTGATGGAGATTACGAATATGCAGATGACATAACATTCACTAAAAGAGTCATATTTGGAGAAGCACAACCAAGTGAAATATCATACGGCGAACCAGTTGTATTAAGTGTCGGATTTGTAATTTCAGCGAAGTAGGTGTGAGATATGGCAAATCACAATATCAATGTTAATTTAAGACAAGGTAATTCCAAATCAAAGACTTCTGCAAACGGAACAATACAAAGAATATCACAAAGAATGAGCGGATCAAGTTCTGAAAGTGCGAAGAATTTAGCAAAAGGCATACGCACAATAAGAACACTTGATTTTGGCAATATGGGTTTATTTGGTGGAACAAGCGGTGCAAGTTTGGCTATTGCACAAGAAGTTATGAAAACCGCATACAAAGTTGTAGACATGAGATTAGATTGGCTTATCGCAAGAACAGGAGATTCAATATCAATAGGCAATACAAAAAAAGTATTACAGTTGTTTAAGAATCCTACAAGCATTATTTCAGAGAGTTACAATGCTTGGTTGCAAAGCATAGAAAACGATAGGGCGAACAAGTCAAATGATTATTATAGAGATTTGAGTGGTAATTTAATTGTAGGTAATCAATACGGTAGCAAAAAGTAATAAAGAAAAGAGGACACCAATATGGCATATAAATATTTATTTCAACTTAATGGCGAAGAACTATTAGATGTATCCATCGGTGTTGGCGTTATTGAAAAATTAGAAGAACCACTTGATGAAGGTGGACTACACCTACCATTCTCGATTAGAGATTATGAATATGAAATGCGTGGTCTTTTACAAATTACTGCACAAGATGAATTAGAAACACAATTAGAGTTTTACTTTCTTGTGGTAGCAGATAGAGTTAGTGAAGGTTCAAAGTATGGAGAATGGAAACATGATTTAAGCGTAGTAGAATATTCGCACAAACTTGATAATTACATGGTTCATTCATTATCAAAAACCAAGTCATTAAAGAACGAAAACCCTGCACCATTTAATACTTATATAAATACAAGATATAATCAATTTGTTCCAAACGCATTTATAACCTATGTATTTCTTCAACCAATAGAAATAGTTACTACATATTACAGTGATGAACCTATTGTAATACCAAAAGTTAGAAAAGCATATCAAAGCACAGCAGTAGGTGATAATGGATATGGCTCTTATGCACAAGTCAATGCTTATGTAGAAACAAACGCTATTGCAAATAGCAAAGCAAACGTAAGTGATAATGCAGTATCGTGGACTTTACCAGTTGGAGATTGGTATATAGATTATGGTGCTATTATTCAACCAAATGGTGTAGGTATTGCTACTGGATATAATAAAATATATAGATATTACATACGAGTTATTGATAGAGAACAAATTAGTGTATTAGACCTTATCAATTTAGTAAGAAACAATGTAAGCAAATATGGTGGTATTGAAAGCAAGTTATACTTTGATTCAACAAGATTGTTTGACATTGACCCAAACATTGAAGATTATATAAGTAGGGTTGAAGCACCTCAAACATACATTCAAAAGGCAACGGCAAGACAGGTATTAAATAGCATATTCATATATATCAATTCTATTTCAAGACTTAAGTATGTAAGTGGCAGTAATGACTTATTATCAATGGACGAGTTTAATTACATTGGCGGTAGTTTTGAAGTTAGTGATGTCGCAGGTTATTCAAGTTCTCAAGAAGCAACCAAGTTATTTAACAAAGGTATCTCGTGGCTTGAAAGAGCATTACCAAATGATATGGGAGAAGCGACTATTGAAACTCCTGCACAAGGTTTATATAAAACAGTGCGTTCTACCGATATTCAATTAACAGACAGCAAGTTTGAGTTAAAATTAGAAAGACCAATTTATGAACCTAAATTATTTTCATCAAAATTAAAAAACGGTGTTTTACAGGGGTATTATCAACTACCAAATGGTTCAACAGTTCGGAGAACACTATTTAGTGAATTAGAATTAAATGCAACACCAAGACTTATAAATAAATCAGAATGGGATTTAAAGTTAATTACAGTTAATTTCCCAACAGTAGAATTACAATTTATAAATGAAATAGATGTTGGTATGAGAGAAAACAAAGTAGCAAATCTTTATTGGAAACAAGGCGACACATCAATTAAGATGGCAGACCCTTATGGTTCTATTATTCAAACACAACATGTATTTAACGTAATTAAGGAAGGATTTCATGAATACATAACAA
>DITO01000024.1 GCA_002422065.1 Erysipelotrichaceae bacterium UBA6182
TGCGTTTACTTTGAAGATTGACCAAGTATTAAAAAGTATTAAAAAGAATTAAAAAGACTGCTTTTCAGCAGTCATTTTCTTACAACTTTACGAAATGAAGTTTATGTATACTTAAACCATTCTGAGGGAAAACGAAGGTAAGTTTTTGTACTCCACTTCCTAAATTAAGTTGCTTATCTCGAGTTGTCCATACTCCATCAGTTCCATTAAACACAAAGGTTACTACAAACTGATCATTTATAAGGACATTGACTGGTAACTGAGCTAGTGTATTAAGGTTTGATCTTACCGCAAACACAAGTTTGTATTCTCCACCATTAACCACATCAAGTTCTAATGTCTTTTCACTTCCTGCAGAAGTGTCAACACCGTCAAATGATACTTCTAATGTAGTATCTAATCTTACTGCATTCTCCAATGTTTGATTAAATTCTGAAGTTTCTTTAATCTCAATCACTTCTCCACGAAGTACTCGCTTGAATGCTTCAGTTTGCATAATGACATTACAGATATTCTTAGCACTACGCTGTAGTTCTCCACGTGTTAATAATCCATTCTGTAAAGATTCAATCGTATTATCATTGGTACTATTCTTTTCTGCATTCTCAACAACCATATAAACATCATTTTGAGCACGTACCATAGCTTTTGTATTCTTAAGTGTCGGCTTTTCTCCTTCATCATTAAGTTTAGCCCACCAGTCAGTCATCACAAAGCCATCAAAGCCCCACTGTTCACGAAGTATGGTTGTGTTAAGATCATAGTTACTTGCAGCCCAAATGCCGTTAACTGCACTATATGACGTCATAATAGAACGAGACTTCGCTTGCTTGACTGCCATTTCATAACCTTTAAGATAGATTTCTCTTAATGCTCTTTCAGAGATAATGCAATCAATATCATGACGTGCTGTTTCTTGATTATTTGCTGTAAAGTGTTTTAGTGTTCCACTAGATCCTGCTGTGTGCATCCCTGATACTTGAGCTACGGCCATTGTTCCAGTTAGATATGGATCTTCAGAGAAGTATTCAAAATTTCTTCCATTAAGTGGACTTCTGTGAATATTAATACCAGGACCTAATAGGAAGTCAATCTTGTTTTTATTGAGTTCTTGCCCTTCCATGACATAAAGTTCTTCAATAATCTCTTTATTCCATGTGCATGCCATGCATGTTCCATTAGGAAGACTTGTGGCGATAGCTCCACTGTCCATACGAATGCCAGAAGGACCATCCGAACAACTTGCAAGGGGTATTCCAAATCCAAGAAGTGAGTTAGTTACTCCTCCAAAAGCAGATGCAACTCCTGGAGTCACTTTTGGACTACTCATTCCTTCACCACGAACAAGACATGCTAGATCATCATCACTTAACTGAGCAATGAATGCATCTAAAGTTACTTTATTCTCATAGACATCGGTAAGTTTATAACCTAGGTCTCCTGTAGTTGGAATATCTTTTGGTCTACGAGCTGCAATACGTTGATTTAAGTCATATTGTCTTGTTGGAACATCTTCAAATCCTATTTTGATTTCTCTATTGACTAATACTGGTTTAATCCGTGTAAATGGAGTTACAGGAGCTAAAGCTGATTCTAGTTTTTCAACAACTGCTAATTCATCTAGTTCTACATTGACTACTGCTTTCGCATCACGTACATTGTTACCAACATAGAAAATATAGTTTCCTGCTTCAAGAACAAAACTAAATTGATGCCCTGTTATACCACTATCATCAAATGAAGCACATTCATTTAGGTTGATACTAAATGTTAACGTTTGTGTCTGAGAAGGTTGTAGTAGTTCTGTTTTTTGGTAGGACACTAATGCTTTTAAAGGTTTTCCAAGTTTCCCCATTGGTGCGCCATAATAAACTTGAACAACTTCTTTACCACTAACATCGCCAATATTGGTGACATCGATATTTAAAACTACAGTATTATTTTCAAATTTTGAAGAACTTGTTTCTATCTTAAATTGTGTATAGGATAAACCAAATCCAAATGGATATAACACACGATCTTGTGCAAAGGTCTCAAAATAGCGGTAACCTACGTAGATATCTTCTTGGTATAGATTATAGTCTGTTCTTCCAAAGTTACGAGTTGAATAGACATCATCCAAATCAATTGAAATGGTATTGCTTAGTTTCCCACTAGGATTAACTTTCCCACAAAGAACATCCGCAACTGCATTTCCACCTTCCATACCTCCTTGCCATACATACACTACTGAAGGTACTTGATAGGTATTAACCCATTTCATATCAATGATATTCCCTACATTAAGTACTACTGCAAATCGTTTAAAATACTGTGATACTTTTTCAATTAAGTTTAATTCAAGTTCAGTTAGTAAATAGCTTCCCGCTTCATTGCGAGCATCTTGATCTTCCCCTGCAGTTCGACCAATAATCACTATTCCTAAATCATTACGGCTTGCAGCTGAGGAAACAAGTTCATCAGATACTTCCATTTCGACTTGAGACCAAGGTTCTTGTCCCCACCCTGCTCCTTTTTCAAAAGGATGTT
>DITO01000034.1 GCA_002422065.1 Erysipelotrichaceae bacterium UBA6182
TCGACATCATCAATGGTCTTGGTAATCGTATCAACGTATGCCATACGAAGCCAATGTGAAATGTTGCGGTTGTTAATTCTAAAGTTGACTTGAACCATTGTGTCAACTCCAATACCATCTTCAAAACAAGCATACAAACGGTTTGTGTTGTTATCTTGTGGGTAAAAATGCGACCCACCGACCGTTTCTTTTGTGTATGTTCCATCACTTCTAATATAGAATGTTGCTACTCTTTCTACTATTGCCATGTCCTATTACCTCATCTATCTCTATTTTTTTACAACTTGAGGAGAAGATGGAATGGGTTTAGCCACCCCACCTTTCACGCTCACTTTAATTGTTGATTGAATACCTACATTTTGTTTCATATTGTTTCTCCTTATGCTATTGCTTGATAGAAGTAATAAACAGGTGAACATGTAACTTCGTTTTCGTTTGTTCTAAATACTCTCATGACATATCCGATAATGTAATTTGTTGCAGGATATTCTGAATTTAAGAATGATTGAATAGTTGTAGATGAATTACAAGTAGAAGCAGGTGCAACATTATTTACAGTTGAATTTGGTGTTCCAGAAGTGCCAATATAACTCCAACTTGTTGCATATCCGGGAGAGAGAATGGTAATAAACCAACTATCTACTGTCAATGTTCCTGCGGTTGTGAATGTATATGTCGAAGGTAATGTTCTTTGGTAACATATAACATCGCTTCCATCGGTGTAACCTAACCTAATATAACTTGCTACTCCACCAGTCGCTACATCAAATACAATGTCTGCCGTAGGTTGCATGATTCCTGTTGAACTACTTGCACTCATCGTTACGCTTTGTGTATCAAGCAATACGTTGCTTGCATTATAAAGTTTAGCCCATGTAATCTTGCTTGAAAGTCCTTCGGTAACTAAAATGTCTTTCCCTGCGTCTAACAAGTATGACCCACTAAATGTGATTTCCCAACTACTTACAGTGAGTGTTCCTGCTGTCGTAAAATCATATAGAGAAGGCAAATCTTTGGTGTATATAGCATAATATGTTGGGTCATTAAAACCTTCAATCACTACATACGCTACATCATCTACGGCTTCTGCTACATCAAATACAATCGGTGCGGTCGGACTTAAAATGTTTGTAGTCGAGTTGTAAGAGAACGTTACCGTTTCCGTTGCTACCAATACATTTGATGATGTATATAATTTTGCTCGAACTATCCTTGTAGTCCACCCACTAAACAATAAATAATATTTCCCTAACGTTGATACTGAGGTTGCCATAATTTTAATCTCCTTTTAAATTTTTTATATTTTATTAAATTGCCTGATAGAAATAGAATAGAGGTGAACATGGTGATTCGTTTACGTTTGTTCTAAATACTCTCATAATATAACCAACTGAATAACCGTTCGCAGGATAATTTGTTTCTAACCATGTGTCTATCGTTGCTGATGTGTTGCAAGTCGAACCGCCTGCAATATTACTTACGGTTTCATTGTATGAACCAGATGTCTCAATATAACTCCAACTTGAAGCACTACGAACTACCACTACATCGCTTTCTAATAATACAGTGTCTGAAAGTGTTATAACAAAGTCTGTTGATTTGATAATTTCTATCGTATCATACAAACTAACTGTGCTTGGTATTTCTACTACATAATTTGTAGATTGAATTAACTCTATCGTATCTCTTAAATCAACTGAACCACTTAAATCTAACACTAATAATTGATAGTATGTAGATTCTACTTCTGAATCAACGGACAAGTAATCTTCTAACTCAACAACGAAATCAGTAGATTGAATTAACTCTATTGTATCAAATGTTGCTATGTCGCTACTTAATTGAATTAAATAATCATCTGAAACCGATATACCTAATGAACTTAATGCATATATATCATCTGTAAGGTTTATCACGAAGTTTGTTGATTTAGTAATCTCAATGGTGTCTAATAAATCTAATTGACCTTCTAATGTAACTATTGGGAATGTAAATTGATTTGCAAATGAGGCCGAGAATACTGAAATTTCATCTTCAAGATCAATTACAAAGTCTGTCGATTGAATAATAGTTATACGGTCTATTACATCAAAGTTATCTGTAAATTCATCATTGTAATTACTTGGGTGTATTGTTTCTATAACACTCGATATTGATATTCCGTCAACCATTGTAATATTGATGTTGATTGCTTGACTTGGATTCTTGTTGCCAATCTCATTCATGCCTTGTCTGAAATGACGTTTAACAAGTCTTACTCCACTATAATTTGCGTTACAAGCCAAATACAAGTTTCCATCATTATCCCCAATAGCCCATGACGTTACTCCAACCATTGATGAAGATAATACTAATGAATTGTTTGAAGATATAGAAGCGTTTGAACTGCTTAATAATATTTTGCTATTCCAACCACTTTTAACCTTTAAGTCATCAAACTTTCCATACTTTGTGCCATTTGTGTATCTATAAAGATACTTATTTGTTCCTTTAACTACATTATATTCTATCTTCGGGTTTTTTACAACGTAATTTTCGCTATAAAATTTCTGCCCAAACACATATTTTAAGTAGTCATAACTGATAACTGTATTTTGATAACTTACTTTAACACTTTGTGAACTATCCTTTTCAATAATTAAAGCGTCGTATAAAGTGTCGTATATATTTGGTGCACCACTTTTAAAGTAAATATCATTTAACGAACCAAAATCATTTTGATTTGTTCTAACTAAAGGATATGCGTTTTCTCTTTGTGATTCGGTGTATCCATCTCCAGTGTTCGAATATTTGTTAGCAAGAGAAAACCACAATTCGTTAAATCTTCCATCTCGGTCTGTATATCTTACTGCATTGTTATAATAATTTGTCCCATCAAAATATAGACCATTTCCTGCTACTTGATTATTCTCAAACCCAAACTCAAATATAAATCCGCCTTTAATTCCATAACTTGCTACTGGTGTTGCTATTGCATATTTATAACTTATATCATCTGGGTAAATCTTTAAGAAACCATTTGTTCTAATATACGCAAGTGATGTTTTTGTTTTGCCTTGAGTAATATAATCAAACCATTCGTTGAATAGAGTTCCAAGCATAATTTGTAGTGCGAAATCTCCATAATGCTTTGTAACTTGTTCTTCTATTCCGTATTCAGTATTCGGGTTTAGTGCTAATAAGTAATCATTGTAAAGTTCCATACGTTGATTGACTTGATTACTTGAAGGTATTTCATTCCAACGATACAACTGATCGACACCTTTAAACTCACTTAATCTATTGTGGTCTTTGGTTGTCATGTAAGTCCCTTTAATAAACTCGTTGTGAAACTCTAACTTGCGTTGAACTATAACATAATCATTTTCATCTTGCCAACCTTTATCTAACAATGTTGTGAAATTATCATGGTATTTAACGAAAGATTTGTTTGGAACACCACTACGTTGTGTGCTACCATAAGCGTCCCTCGAAGCAAGACTTGTATTCACTAACTTATCACTTTGGTTAATTCGACCTTCCGTATAATACATACTGTTGCTTATATCTTCTCTCTCACTTG
>DITO01000101.1 GCA_002422065.1 Erysipelotrichaceae bacterium UBA6182
ATCATTTGACTTTGGGTTAGTTCAAGATACAGGGACATTAATCATGGATGCACGCTCATCGCGAGCATATGTTGGGATTAAAGAGAATAATTCATGGCTATATCAGGGGATACTAACGATTGATGAGTTAAAAGAAAGGATGATTCATCCTTTAGTTGGGGATACTAAACTAGTTGATAATGAGGATAAATCTAAACCATTTGAAGAATGTTGTGAACATGTGATTCAAGTAAGTACTAAGGTGAGTGATGTTCATGGGATTGAACCACTCTACATCAAATCATTATGATTAAACCATTAACACCAAATGATGTGTCATTTGTGGTGGCACTAGAAAAGGAATATGATCTATCTTCATGTGTCGATACCTCCAACTCAAAGACATGGATAATATCAAACGAAATGGAGAATATTGGTTTTATCACTTGGATTGAAAGTGAAGACAGTGCTGATTTACTTAATATTGCGATTAGTTCAAAGTTTAGTCACCAAGGATATGGAAGCATACTGTTAACCGCATGGTTACATACATTAAAGTCTTTTGGAATCAAACATTGTTTTTTAGAAGTACATACTTCGAATACTAGTGCAATTAGCTTTTATAAAAAACATGGTTTCATTATTAATAGAGTAAGAAAAGGATATTATCAAACAACGCAGGAAGATGCTATTGAAATGAGGTATGACTATGAATAAAATCATTTTATGTGCTATTGAAACAAGCTGTGACGAAACATCTGTGGCGTTTGTTCAAGATGGAAATGTTTTATTGAGTCAAGTGACTCACTCACAAATACAATCACATCAAGTCTATAAAGGGGTAATGCCTGAACTGGCAAGCCGACTACATATTCAAGTTATTTCCCAGGTTATAGATTCTGCACTTGTACAAGCTAACCTTACTTGGAATGAAGTCGATGCGATAGCTTTCACGATTGGACCAGGACTTGTTGGATCACTTCATGTAGGTGCACTTGCAGCAAAGACGCTCGCATGGGCTTTAAATAAACCCCTCATTGGAGTTAATCATCTTGCGGGTCATATTCATGCGAATGCTTTTGTGAAAGATATCAAATATCCTTGTTTAGCACTGGTGGTATCTGGAGGTCATACTGAACTTATTATGATGCAAGGCCCTCTAGATTTTAATATTCTGTCGCAAACGCAAGATGATGCAATTGGAGAAGCCTATGACAAAGTCGGACGTCTTTTAGGACTTAATTATCCTGCAGGACCCTATATTGATCAACTCGCTAAAGAAGGAAAATCCACTTATCCAGTTCCACATCTAAAGATTGAAAAAACATCGTTCTCATACAGTGGAATAAAGAGCCATTTCAATAATTTGATCCATAACGCGACACAGAAAAATGAAGAGATTAATCTTGAGGATATGTGTGCAACATTTCAAGATATTGCAATCTCTCAAATCATTGAACGCTTAGATTATGCTATTGAACAACACCAACCCAAACAAGTGATTATTGCAGGGGGAGTAAGTGCTAATTCATATCTAAGAACACAATCGTCTAATCTTATGAAAGCTTACCCAAATATTGATTTTAGTATCCCTCCAATTATGTATTGTACAGACAATGCAGCCATGATTGGGGCAGCAGCATATCACTATTATCTTGAAAAAAGGTTTGTATCACTTAATGCTAAAGTTAATCCAGGATTAACATTAGCCTAAATATAGTGTATATACGACAGAAATAGGTCTTTCTGTGTGAATTATACGAAATCTTTCACTTAAGTTGTTAAATGATTCACATACAAGAGATTTTGTGGTACAATATTAAAAAAGGTGATGTTATGAATAAAAGAAAAGTACCAAAAGCTACAATGCAACGTTATCCGCTTTATTTGAAAGCACTAAAAAAACTACAAAGTTTAGGCATTGATCGAATTATGTCAAATCAACTAGGAAGTTTTATTGACGTCGAACCTACGACCATTCGTCGTGATTTCTCGTTTATTGGAACCCTAGGCAAACAAGGGTATGGGTATGATGTGGAAACACTCATCGATACTTTTGAAGGTCATCTAGGTGGCACCTATAATGAAAAAATCATTATTGTTGGGGCAGGGAACTTAGGACGTGCCCTCATGAATTATAATCGTTGGAATAATGTCGTCGGTGAGGTGGCTTGTGCCTTTGATATCGACGAAAGTAAAGTGGGAGTCGTTAATGATATTCCAGTTTATCCATTAAGCCAAATATCAAAGAGCATTCCTGTAGGATGTCGAATTGCTATTTTGACTGTATCGCATGATGCACAAGAAACAGTAGATAAACTGATTGAGGCAGGCATTGTTGGAATCATTAGTTTTACACACGATCACATTCGTGTTCCAAAAGATGTTTTTATTAAGTACGTGGATGTGATATCATCCATTCAGGAACTTGTTTTCCAAGTTAACAATATTTAGAAGGAGCAGATTATGCCAACTTTTATGACTGTACAAGAATGCTTTGATGTAATTAGTTCAGATAACCCTCTTGAATTAGATGGGATAGAACTGATTCATCTTCAAGGGTGGGTTAGAACGAATCGTTCAAATAATCATATCGGATTTATTGAACTCAATGATGGAACATCTTTTAGAAACGTACAGTGTGTCTATGAATCAAGCATTGCTGATTATAATCTGATTCAAGGGTATAATACGGGAACAGCAATATCGGTAGTTGGGGTATTAAAGATAACTCCAGAAAACAAACAACCTTTTGAAATTGTTTGCCAATCCATTAACTGTGAAGGTGCATGTGATGCATCTTATCCTTTACAAAAGAAAAGACATTCTTTTGAGTACTTGCGTGAAATCGCTCATTTAAGAGTGAGATCAAATACGTTTTCAGCAGTGTTCAGAGTAAGATCATTATTATCCATGGCTATCCATGAGTTCTTTCAAAACCAAGGATTTATCTATGTTCATACGCCTATCATTACTGGTAATGATGCTGAAGGAGCAGGAGAGATATTCAGAGTTGAAAGTGATAGTTTTGCTAAAAAGAAAGACCATTTCTTTGGGAAAGACGCATCTTTAACAGTATCAGGACAACTACATGCTGAAGCATTTGCGTTAGCCTTTAGAGATGTTTATACATTTGGACCAACATTTAGAGCTGAAAACTCTAACACAACCCGTCATGCAAGTGAATTTTGGATGATTGAACCTGAAATTGCTTTTGCAGATTTAGATGATGATATGAATCTTATTGAAGATATGATTACTTATTGCATTAACTACGTTTTAGTCAATGCTCCTAATGAAATGAAATTCTTCAATGATATGATTGATAACACTGTACTTGATCGTCTTCACCGCCTATTAGAAAGTGAATTCGTTCGTATGACTTATACTCAAGCGATTGAACATCTGCAAAAAGCAGACGTTAAGTTTGAATTTCCTGTAGCTTGGGGAATGGATTTACAAGCAGAACACGAACGCTATATTTCTGAAGTAATTGTAAAAGGTCCAGTATTCTTAACTGACTATCCTAAAGAAATCAAAGCTTTCTACATGAGACTCAATGATGATAAGAAGACAGTAGCAGCATGTGACTTACTTGTCCCAGGAGTTGGTGAACTTGTCGGTGGATCACAACGTGAAGAACGCCTTGAATATCTTGAAAAAGCGATGGAACATTTCCATATTGAAAAAGAAGGACTTGAGTGGTATCTTGACCTAAGACGATACGGTGGAGTTAAACATGCAGGTTTTGGATTAGGATTTGAGCGTTTCTTAATGTATATCACAGGCATGCAAAACATCCGAGATGTTATCCCATTTGCACGCACACCTAAAAATCTTGAATACTAAGGCAAGTCAATGACTTGCCTTTATTCTTGAAACAACCCCTTGGATGCTCTATAATCAGACATATGAATGCTCAAGAAATAATCCTCAAACAACTCAATGATGGTACAGTCATCACGCTTCAAGATTTACAAGATATATTGTTATCAATGATGAAGGATGTTGATCAAGTACTTCGACGAAACAACATTCCCTACTTCCTCAACGGAGGTAGTGCCTTAGGGGCTTATCGTCATCAAGGTTTCATTCCTTGGGATGATGATATTGATATTGCTATGATGACGGATGATTTCAAAAAGGCAATTCCAATTCTTGAAAAAGAACTTAGTGATAAGTATATCATTCACTGTTTTGAGACAAAACCTTGTTACAATGTACTTATTCCAGGAATGAAAATACGTCTTAAGAATACACGTATTGAAGAAGTAAATGAATTATTAAGTAATAAATGCAAAGATAGTGACGGTATCTTTATTGATGTGTTTGTTTATTCAAAAGTAAATGCTTCAAAAATAAAGGATTTACCACTACGTCTTGTTAATCAAGTGCTTATGCCAATTATTGTGTTTTTTGAGAACCTCAATATTAATCCTATATTGATAAAGAAATGGTTTAAATGGAATGCGAAAGTATACCACCAACTTAATCAACACTCACAATGGGTTGGATTTGACTTAACGTGGACATTTAAATCTGCCCTTAAACCTTTTGTATTTAAAGAAGAGGATATCTTTCCTTGTAAGGAAATGGATTTTGAAGGAGAGAGATTTTTTGTACCAAAGAATATTGAAACGTATCTAGAAACAGCCATTGCACCAACGTTTAGAGAATTACCTCCAGAGCATCTAAGAAAACCAAAACATTTAAAGGATATTGAAATCAAAGCATGAGAAGAAAACGTCGACCTAATTTGAAGGTGTTTATACCCCTAGCTGTTATTGTGCTCGCAATGATCTATACAGCTTGGTTTTTTGGATGGGGAAATACGACACCGCCAGAGCAAGTATGTGATCTTAGTGCGTTTGAATTAACCGATCAATGGTTAGAAACTCCCCAAGATGTGATACTCGTTGAAGATTATTTTGCATATGGTGAGAATCTTTCATTCTTTAGTAAACCATATCGTCTTGATACCCGTGATGAATTTGTAGGTAAGACATTAAGACTAACCAACCTATGTACTCAAGAAGTTAGAGATTATCTCATTGAAGTTACAGTTGATGGTCAAATCCCGATGGATGATTTACCTTTTGGAATCTATGCAATGCAAGTGAATGTCAATTTACAAAGATTACAGCTAGTTAGCGCAGCAGAAATAAACGATACGTTTACAACGATCAATCGACAATCAGAGACAAAGTCAATTCAAGTTCAATCAACACCGTCTTCAGAGAACCCTGTAGCTCCAGTTTTACTTGAAGTTAAACCAATAACTTTATCTGAAGAAGTCTTTGATGTTGTCATTGATCCAGGTCATCGTAACAGTGATTTTGGATGGCTTGACTTGGGAACACAGGTTTATAATCTTATCGAAGCTGATGAAAACTATCGAATTGCAGTTGCTCTTAAAGAGGAATTTGAAGCTATTGGTTTAAAAGCTTTAATACTACGTGGAGAAAAAGAAACTGTAGATATATATGGCAATGGAGGAAGGCTGTTTAAAACCTATGCTTCCCAAGCAAAATACTATGTAGAACTACAAATGGTTGCGAATACTAATACTAATGTTCAAGGAACACAGGTGGTTCACTCTTCGTATGCATCGTCTCGTTTAGGGGCAAGTGTTCATAAACAACTCATTGAAAATACATCTTTAGTCTCTACAAATAACCGAGGACGAGGTAACATACTAGGGGTTGTGCCAGCATTTCTTGCTGAAGGACTCGATACTCAAATGTATGATGGTCGTTTTACGATACGAGAAACGGGAGGAAAAGCACTCGGTGCTGCTCAATTCTCAGAATTCTCTGAAACATCAAATGCCTCCTTTTCATATCAAAACCGTCGTGGTGTTCATGGGATTGTCATTGAAGTCATTCATCTTACTCATGAACCATCAGCAACAG
>DITO01000195.1:0-705 GCA_002422065.1 Erysipelotrichaceae bacterium UBA6182
GGTGTCTCTTTTTGTGGAGGTGAGCCATTATTTCAATCAAAGTTTCTTCTTGAATGCTTAAAAGCATGTCAAGCTCAAGGGATACATACAGTTCTTGATACTGCAGGGGTTGGACAAGTGTCTATGTTTGATGAGATATTAAATTATACAGACCTTGTCATTCTAGATATTAAAGGTGTTGATGATCTTGATTATGAAACAATGACACAGGTTAAACAAAGTACTACACCACAGTTTCTTCAAGCACTTAAAAAAGCAAACACAAAAGTTTGGTTAAGACATGTTATTGTTCCTGAGATGAATGATTCAGTTGAACATGTCATTAAGTTAGCCAATATTATTCATACAATACCCAATGTTGAGAAAGTAGAACTTTTAGGGTACCACACCTTAGGACAAACTAAGTACTCAACAATTCGAATTAGTGATCCTTTAGAAGGGGTTAAAGCCTTAGATAAAGATGTCCTGAAACTACTTCAAGACACACTTGATCAAACCTTAATTGATTTATCACAAACACCTCAATGAGGTGTTTTTAAATACTTAAACATTCACTTCTATATATATTGACATTTATCTATATAAGGACTATAGTGATTATGGTATGTAGTTATTAAAAAGAAGTACGAGGTAATGGAAATGTTTGGTTGGATCAATGATCAGTTATTAAAAATGCAATGGCTTTATGATCTCGTAGAGCTTTTA
>DITO01000195.1:728-10275 GCA_002422065.1 Erysipelotrichaceae bacterium UBA6182
GATTTCGTATGTTCAAAGCTATTTTCCGCCTGAGAGAACACGCAAAGCGTTGGCAAATGTTAAAGGGTTATTTGGAAACTTCTTAGGAGCTTTGTTTGGTATCCTTACTCCTTTTTGTTCATGTTCATCGATTCCAATCTTTATTGGTTTCACTAATGCTGGACTTCCTTTAGGGGTAACATTCTCATTTTTAATCTGTTCACCCCTTGTTGATATAGCCTCTGTTTTACTGATAGCAAGTTTCTTTGGATTTAGAATTGCGTTGATCTATGTACTAACGGGGATGACGCTTGCGATGATTGGTGGTTGGATTATTGGTCGCTTAAAGATGGAAAAGTATGTCGAACCATTTGTGTACAATAGTCCTATGGTACAGCTTGAAGAACAAGCCATGACTTTAAAAGATCGTCATATTTTTTCGAAAGAAGCAGCCCTTGAAATCTTTCGTAAAGTTTGGATTTACGTTTTAGTTGGTGTTGGAATTGGAGCAGGAATTCATAATTGGATTCCAGAAGAATGGATTTTGTTAGTGCTTGGTCAAGATAAATGGTATTCAGTCCTCGTAGCAACAGCTGTGGGTATCCCAATGTATGCGAGTCTATTTGGAACACTTCCAATTGCGACAGCATTGGTTGCTAAGGGCGTTGGAATTGGTACTGTACTTGCATTTATGATGAGTGTGACTGCACTAAGTCTTCCAAGCATTATTATGCTTAAGAATGTTGTTAAAACAAAACTACTTACTGTGTTTGTAGTGTATGTTTCATTAGGGATATTATTAATAGGATATCTCTTCAATATGTTCTTATAGGAGGCATTTATGAAAATAAAAGTTTTAGGTTCAGGGTGTGCTAATTGCAACACATTAGAAAATCGAATTAATGAAGTTATAAAGAAGCAACAGTTTGAAGCTACTGTAGAAAAGATAAGTGATTTTGGGGTGATGATGCAATATGGTTTAATGGGAAGTCCAGGACTTGTCATTAATGATAAGTTAGTGTCTTCAGGAAAACTATTATCACATCAACAGATTATCGATCTTTTAGAAAAACATAAATAGTGTTGAAAGGAGAGTGCATGGATAGAAACTTAATAGAGTGTTTTAAAGCGTTAGGAGATCCAATTCGCTTTAGTATCTTCAACTCACTCAAACAAAAGTCAATATGTGCTTGTGAATTTACACAAGTGCTTGATTTAGAAGTGAGTCAACCAACATTGTCATTTCATTTAAAGAAACTTAGAGATTGTGGCCTCATTTTGGAGACTAAAGATGGAACACGAAAAGTGATGTCAATAAACCAAGAAATGGTGTCATTAATTCAAGATTACTGGAAAATCTAAAGGAGAAAACCTATGAATATAAAAATACTAGGAATTGGCTGTTCAAATTGTACGAAGTTAGAAGAGAATGCTAAAGAAGCAGTAAAACGTCTTAATCTGGTGGCTGAATTTGAGAAAGTCACAGATCCTAAAAAGTTCAGCTTATATGGAATTATGAAGACTCCTGGACTTGTTATAGATGGAAAAGTAGTATCCTATGGACGTGTCACACCCACTGATGAAATCATTAAGATTATTGAAGGATTACAATAAGACAGAATAAGAAGATAAATCATCAGAAATATTAGTAAGAGAGTATGATCAATAAAGAATAGGGATTCTTGTTTTGTTTAGATAATATTGAAAAAGCAGGTCTAAACACTGATAAAAAAATCGAATAATTTAGTAAAAATTTGGTTTCTAAGTTATCATATACTAGATAATCATTTAGATTCATTGAGAATTAAGATACCAATAAAAATGTGTCACATTTTTCAAATGAATTATTCTACGAAAATCACAAGCAATTCACATTTGTTACAAAACACCACTTTATTGTGGTGTTTTAATTTGATTAAAGAGTTCCCTGCTTACATTTGTTATTTTATTCACGAAATACTTGATACTAACTTGACAATAAATTCACAAAGTTATATATTTAACATGAATTAACATTCATATTGAAAGGAAGGATTATTATGGAACCTGGAAAAAGCATTCAACAACTGAATTTAGGTGACGCCGTAGTCATGACTAAGACAATCGTAGACGAAGATATTCGATTATTTGCACAAGTAAGTGGAGATGCAAACCCGATTCATTTAGATGAGGAGTATGCAGCAACAACACGTTTCAAACGTCGCATTGCTCATGGTCATTATGTTGCATCATTATTCTCTACATTATTAGGCACACAACTTCCTGGTCAAGGATCAATTTATTTAAGCCAATCAATTAAATACA
Organism: Erysipelotrichaceae bacterium UBA6182; assembly: GCA_002422065.1. GTDB lineage: Bacteria > Bacillota_I > Bacilli_A > Erysipelotrichales > Erysipelotrichaceae > UBA6182. Next base: position 3,012 of record DITO01000195.1, read on the forward strand.
TGGCACCTGTTTATTTAGGGGATGTCATCACTGCAGAAGTAAAAGTTTCAGAAAAGAATGAAGAAAGAAATAGAGTCACGTTAGAAACTACAGCCACTAATCAAGATGGTGTAGTCGTAGTGAAAGGTGTAGCCGAAATCATGCCACCTAAGGAACAAGCACATGTTAAGTGAAAAGCATATTAAAATACAAACACTAATGCGTGAATTTACTCAAAAGTATGTTGCTCCAATTGCAGCTGAAATTGATGAGAATCACCGTTTTCCAGAGGAAACTGTACGCGCCTTGGTACAACATGGCATGATGTCAATTCCATATCCTAAAACTTTTGGTGGTGCAGGAGCAGATACACTAGCGTACATTATTGCAGTTGAAGAACTTTCAAAGGCATGTGCAACAACAGGGGTTATCTTATCAGCTCATACATCATTAGGAATTTCTCCAATTTATACTTATGGAAGTGATGCTTTAAAAGCTAAATATCTTCCTGACATGATGAGTGGTAAGAAACTTGGAGCATTTGGGTTAACTGAACCTAATGCTGGTACTGATGCTGCTGGACAAAAAACAGTAGCTATTCTTAAAGATGATCATTATGAACTTACGGGTTCAAAAATCTTTATTACCAATGCAATTTATGCTGACATTTATGTCGTATTTGCAATGACTCAACCAGAATTAGGGATGAAAGGTATTACTGCCTTCGTTATCGAAAAAGGTTGGGAAGGATTTACTTTTGGTAAGAAAGAGAAGAAACTTGGTATTTGTGGATCTAGCACATGTGAACTAGTCTTTGATCATGTTAAGGTTCCTTTAGAAAATCGTCTTGGTAAAGAAGGTGAAGGATTTAAGATTGCAATGGGTACCCTTGATGGTGGACGTATTGGAATCGCAGCTCAAGCAGTAGGTATTGCAAAAGGCGCACTTAAAGAAACACTAGAATATGCTAAAAAACGTAAACAATTCAAACAACCTATTAGTAACTTTCAAAACACGCAATTCGTAATTGCTGATATGGCATTACAAATCGAAGCAGCTGAACTTCTTTTATACAGAGCTGCAGTCGCTAAAGATACTCAAAAGAACTTCTCAAAAGAAGCTGCAATGGCTAAACTCTTTGGTTCTGAAACTGCAATGAAAGTAACTACACAAGCGATTCAAGTTCTTGGTGGTTATGGTTACATTAAAGACTATCCATTAGAGCGTATGTTTAGAGATGCTAAGATTACAGAAATTTATGAAGGAACCTCTGAGGTGCAACGCATGGTTATTGCATCCAGTGTGTTAAGGTAAGCCCAATGAAAATCATAGTCCTTGTAAAACAAGTGCCTAACACCACAGAAATCAAAGTTGATCCTATCAAAGGTACACTTATTCGTGATGGTGTTGATTCAATTATTAATCCAGATGATCGTGCTTCAGTAGAATGTGCGTTAATGATTAAAGATCAGTTTCCAGAAACGCATGTTAGAGTGCTAACTATGGGACCTAAACAAGCAGTAGGAATGCTTCAAGAACTTTATGGAATGGGTGTTGATGAGTGTTCACTTATCAATGACGCAATCTTTGCAGGAGCAGACACATGGGCAACATCATTAACATTATCTAAAGCGATTGCTTTATATGAGTATGATTTAATCTTAGCAGGACGTCAAGCGATTGATGGAGATACAGCGCAAGTTGGACCTCAAGTTGCTGAATGGTTAGATCTTCCACAAGTTACTTATGTTTCAAGTATAAAAGAAGTTACAGATAAGAACATCACTGTTGTTAAGTCATATGAAGATATGGAAGAAGTATGTCGTGTAAGCTTTCCATGTTTGATTACAACACTTGCTGATCAAATCAAACCAAGACTTGGAAACTTCAGTCTTGTGTGGGAATCTAACCAAAGAGAAATCCCAATTCTAACAAGTGTAGAATTAAAAGCAGACCCAAAAGAAGTTGGACTTAAAGGTTCATTGACTCAAGTTAAGAAGACATTTGTTAAGAGCGTAAGCAAGAAAGGACAAATGATTAAAGATGATATTGAATTAGCAGCGAAGACGATTGCTGACATTATTCATCAAAATAATCATGCATAACACTATGAACGTAAAAGACATTTATGTATACATCGAAGTCCGCGAACAAACCGCTCTTGATGTAGGATTCCAATTATTATCTTTATCTCAAACACTTAAAGAACAATATGCTGCAAAAAGCATTGCACAAGATGTTGTGGCTGTATTAGTTGGACACAATGTTGAGAAGCACATTAAAACTTGTCACGACTATGGTGCTGACAAAGTCGTAGTTGTTGACCATGAAGTACTTAATTTTCCAACAACTGAGGCAGTAACTCACGCATTAACGCAAGTTATTAAAACATTCAACCCAGAATGTTTCCTCATTGGTGCAACAGTCGTAGGACGTGACATTGCTCCTCGTGTTGCAGCTCGTGTTGCAACTGGATTAACAGCAGATGCGACGCATCTTGAAGTGGATCCAGCTGATGACTCCCGCTTACTTCTTATGACTCGTCCTGCATTTGGTGGTAATCTTTATGGAACAATTATTTGTCCATTCTCTTATCCTCAAATGTCCTCGATTCGTCCTGAAGTATTTGTTAAAGTGCTATATGAGCGTCCAGTAGTTGAGCCAATTCGTTTTGACTTTAGCTTTACACCTAAACATACGATTGAAGTTCTAGAACGTAAGGTTAAACATAAAGAGGGTGGAGATTTAAAGAAAGCCCATATGATTTTAGCTGGTGGTCGTAGTATGGCTAACCATGTTGAAAAACTTCAAGAATTTGCAAGTAGCATTAATGCAACATTTGCTGCATCACGTGGACTTGTTGAAAGTGGTAAAGTTGGTAAAGATATCCAAGTAGGACAAACAGGAACTAGCGTCCGTCCTGCATTATACATCGCATGTGGTATTTCAGGAGCTGCTCAACATACAGCTGGTATGGAAAATGCACAAACGATTATTGCTATCAATACTGACCCTGAAGCTTCAATCTTCCAATTCTCTCATTTAGGAGTTGTTGGAGATGCAGTTGAAGTGTTAAAAGAAGTACAAAAATACTTATAGCTTGTTCAACCACCCGAAAGGGTGGTTATTTTTTCTTAAAAACTGGAAAACCTAGGTGATAAGTATGTATAATAGACATATAGCAATTAATATGTGTTCTATAAAGGTGAAGTCATATGACACAATTGAGAACAATGGATATCATGAATCATATGCACTTTGGATATTGTTTAGTCCAAAGTGATCATGAAATATTAAGAATCGTTGAAGTTAATCAACAATTTTTAAGTTGGTTAAATATTAGTGAAGTTGTTTGCAAACAACACTCTTTGACTGAAATGCTTTCACATCTTAACCAAGAGATAGATTGGCCAATCATCATTGAGAATATTGAGATAAATAAGCCCTATGTTCAAACTATTGAACATAGGCCATTTATCTTTAAGATGGAACTAAGAAAACTTGATGATCATAATATCGTTTTACTGTTGCATGATGAAACGACTCACCATCAACTTGAAACGAACAACATAATGTTTTCTCAAGTCTTACAGCGTCAGTCTGCTATTAGCAATGTTCTACAAATTGATCTTGATGAACCTGAATCCTTTGTAAAGGAAGTTCTGACACAACTCATGAACATGCTCAATGCAAAGATGGCTGTTTTACTTATTTTTGAATCAAGTAAGAAGGAAGAATGGTATATTTGGAATGATGAAGAACAATTAAATTCACTTGTTAAAGAGGGCATTATTCAAGAATTAAATACGAATCTACACCTTTCTCATACTCAAATCTCTCAACAACCATATTTTTGTAATGATATGAATGAGATATTAGAAGAAGGTTCTTTTTTGAACAAACATCTTCAAAATGTTTTGCTTGTTCCTATTATTAAACATGGTATATGTGTAGCTCACTTTGGTGTCTTTAATCGTGAAGAAGGATTTAATCAGTATGATGCTAAGCAAATGTTCATTACATTAAGAGCAGTGTGGTTACTTAAAGATTATAAAGAACAACTACTAATTAATTCTCTTGAACAAGTTCAACGTAACCAAATCTTTGATCAAGTTCCGCTATATATTTGCGAATTTGATGAATTCACAAATCTTAAGTATGTGAATCAGCGTTACATTGATCATGTGGGACTTTCACGTGAAGAGATGATTGGTCGTCCTTTTCTTAATTTCGTAGAAGACGTCGACTATGATCAAATCCAAAAAGGTCTAAATAGTCTTTCAAAAGAGAACTTATCAGTTCAATATATACAGAAAAATCATAAGCCACATCAAGTTGAATGGATTGAATGGTTAGATATGGCTATACTTAATGATTTGGGTGAAATTAATACTTATTATTCATTAGGACTTGATGTCAGTGATCGTAAAAACCTTGATCTAAAACAAAAAGAAGAACTTAATTTCTTGCGAACATTAATCTCATCTCATAAAGCCATGATGATGTTCATCAACCCAGATACAGGATACTTTGTGGATGTAAATCCAGCTGCATGTCATTTCTATGGATACACCAAAGAAGAACTTTTAAAGATGAGAGTCCACGATATCAATATGCTTCCTGATGTTGAGATAAGTTACTTACTTAATGAAGTGACAGATGAAAGTCAAGAATTTATAAGTTTTCCACATCGCCTAAAATCTGGTGAAATACGTTTGGTCAATATATACAGTTCACCAGTTCAAATTAAAGAAGAAACAATCCTGTTTGCAATCGTCTTTGATGTGACTGATCGTGATAAAGCCATGAAAGAAATAAATCATCATGCATATCATGATTTCCTCACAGGACTTAATAATCGACGTTATTTTGAAGAGTCATACAGTCGAATTAATACAGAAGATTATTATCCATTAGGTGTTTTACTAGCAGATATTAATGGTCTAAAACTCATTAACGATAATTATGGCCATGTTTTAGGTGATTTTGTAATCAAGGAAGCGGTTAAACTAATAAAAACTCATTTGCCAGAAGTCGAGGTTTTTGCACGTACTGGTGGTGATGAATTTGCGATACTAATCTCAAAATCAGTTGCTACAGATTTAGAATCACTTTCTGACTATCTTGAGAAAGTAATGGAACTTGAGATTGAACATCCTCAAACAGGCGTAAAAGTATATCTTTCCGTTTCATTTGGTCATGCCATTCAAGATAGTGTATCAATGTCTCTTGATAGTTTAACTAAAATAGCAGAATCTATACTTCAAACTCGTAAAGTATACAACGTCAAGTCTTCACGTAGTCACATGATTAATGCCATGATGAGTACATTGTTTCAGAAATCAGAAAGAGAAAGAAATCACTCAGTTCGTGTAGCTAATTACTGTGTATCTATTGCTGAGCGTCTTAACATGAGTAAAGAACAGATTAATCGATTGAATATTGCCGCAATGCTACATGACATCGGAAAGATTGTCATTGATGAGAAAATCCTCAATAAGTCTGATCGATTAACCTCAGAAGAATGGTTGCTCATGCGTGTTCATCCTTCTAAAGGGGCAAGAATTCTAGAAGAGATTGAGGAGTATAAAGATATAGCAAACATTGTTGAAGCTCATCATGAACGTTATGACGGTCTAGGATATCCTTTTGGTTTAAAAGGAGATAAGATACCTATAGAAGCAAGAATCATTGCTGTTGCTGATGCTTTTGATGCAATGACTCAATTTAGAACGTATCGTGATGCGATTAGTTTTATTGAAGCATTAGAAGAATTAAAGCGAGGATCAGGAACCCAATTTGATTCTAAGATAGTTGAAGTCTTTCTATTAGTCATGGCTAATCAACATCAAAAATAGCTAAGATGATTTACAAATAAAGATCAATAGAAAAAGAGCACATTCGTATATGATGTGCTCTTTCTTTATATATTAAGTAGTCTACTATGCTTGCATTGAAGTAATGAACCAAATATGTTTTTCATACTTCGCAATATGATCTTCCATTACAGCAACTACTGTAAAGTCATTGGCTTCATCTGCAGTATTACGGATAGAGGTTGCTAAAGTAATTAGGCCTTCAAAGTCTTCTTTCATAATGGTTAACATTTCTTGTGTCTTATAGGATTGATTATCAAGTTCCTTGACTGTTGAAATGTTTAAGACTTCTTTAAGATTACCTACAGGGAATGAACCTCTCATTTTGATAAGTTCTGCCACTGCATCATAGGCTTCAAAGAAACCTTCATATGCAGCTTCTGAGAACTGGTGTAGTGGTATAAATTGTGGTCCAACAACGTTCCAATGAAGGTTGTGAAACTTCACATTAAGGACTGCTAGGTTTGCAACATATACGTTTAAAGATTTAATCATAATTTTGCTCCTTTGTCACAGGGTTTCTGTGAACTTTAGTATTCTTTTGTGCTGCAATGAGCACATGTTCCATAAAAATAGACATCTTTGTGGATAATCTTGAAATCAGTTAAACCTTGAGCTGTAAGCTGGTTAACATCAAGATCAAAATCAAAGATTTTTTGACAACGTTGACACTTAAAGTGGCCGTGTTGTAATAGCACAGCATCATAGCGTGCTTCATTGTTTCCCATGGTGACTTTCTTAATCAAAGAAGCCGAGAGTAGAACATCAATTGTGTTATACACTGTCATCTTAGACAAAGTTGGAAAATCACTTAAAAGTTGTTGAAAGATTTCATCCGCTGTTGGATGAGAATTTGACACACTTAAATATTCCAATACTCGAATTCTATAATTCGAAGGTTGGACATCATGGTCTAACAATAGGTTTTTGAAGTGTTCTTTAGTTGTTGTCATAATTGTAATGAATACAATATTATAATAAACCAAATTATATCTTAAGTCAAGTTTAGCGCTTGTTTTACATCTTCTATATCAATGAATGTAGGGTTCATTGATTTAAAGACAGCAATTCTTTTGAATCCTAAAGATTGTAAGCATTCAAGTGCTTGGGGATAAAACTGTGCAATTCGATCAGGGAAATGAGCATCTGAACCGATAGTAATTAAATCTCCTCCAAGTTCTTTATACCAAATTAAGATTTGAGGATGAGGGAATGCATGATTAAAAGCATCTCTATATCCAGAAGTATTAATCTCTATGCCTTTTCCTTTTTTAATTACTACCTTTAGTAACTCTACGATCTCCTCCTTAACATCATCAAGAGATACAGGATGTAAAGCAGTATCATAGCGTTTAACAATGTCTAGATGCCCAACAACACTATAGTGGTTCATCATATTTAAACACAAC
>DITO01000195.1:10330-19990 GCA_002422065.1 Erysipelotrichaceae bacterium UBA6182
ATAATTACTTCTTCAGCTTCTTTAATAATATGAGGTTGTACACCACACTCTAAACCATAATAGATATTAATTATGTCTTTGTATTTTCTTTGAGCCGCTGTGATAGCTATTCTTCTTTCTTGATGATTTAAATCAAATGTAAATCGCTTATCTTGATAGTCCAAATCCAAGTGATCAGTAATAGTATAGTGTTTTATTCCTTTAGTAATAGCAGATTCTATCATGCTATCAAGGGAAGCTTCACAGTCCTCACTAAAAAATGTATGATTATGAGCATCAATCATGAGTTTACTCCTTGCAATATGAGATATGATTCATTATACTATAAACAAGCGAAAGGATGATGTGACAATATGTTCTATACTTCTATCCATCATCATGGTTTTACCAAATCCATTCTTGCCTAAGGCAAGCTTTTTGCGCTGAACCGACACATAACACCGTTGCCTTTCATTGCAACGGTGTTTTTTATTAAGAAAGAGGAACCCCTATGACTCAAAGTAAACCATTAGCTCAAGGAATGTCTATTAAAAGCAGAGATCAGTACTCCAAGGAAGATGCCTTAATTTATGGTATTCTCAAGCAGTTTGAAACCTATGGTTATGATGTGATTGAACCACCATCGATTGAATATTATGATGTAATGTCTGCCAGTGGAGCTCTTGCTCAACAAAGCATGATTAAGTTTATCGATCCTTTTGGAGATATCATGGTACTACAAGCAGATCCAACCATCTCATTAACTCACTATATGAGTAAGCAATCTTCGTTATCTTTAAAGAAATTTGCAATGGTTTCTTCAATTCATAAAGCCTATACCATGCATTCTAAACGTCATGAACATACCAAACAAATAGGGATAGAAGTATTCTATGACCAAGGACTCTATGATCTTGAAGTATTAGAACTTGCTTTAAAAGCACTGACCTATGCTCAAGTGAATAACGTTGTGGTTGAGTTAGGTCACGTTGGATTTATACCTTCCTTACTTCAATCTTTAAACATTTCAGAGAGTTTATTACCATCATTGAGTGAAGCAATCAAACTTAAAGATCTTCCTGCGATACAATTCCTTGTGTCAACATATCCTCAACACACCCAAGATATTCTTAAAGATGTCATTACATGGTTTGGAAGTGTTGATGAAGTAATAATTAAGATGAAATCATTTAGTCTTTCCCAAGACTTACTTAATATGGTTAATGAGTTAGAAACTTTAATTAAAGCGATTAGTTCAACTGATTCATTGATGAACATTATCGTAGACTGTTCAACTGTAAAGACACAAACATACTATTCAGGGCTTACCATGACGGTGTATAGTGATGAAACTCCAGAACCGATCTTAAGTGGAGGCCGCTATGATCACATCATTGAGCAGACTGGTCAAAGAATGAGTGCTATTGGATTTGGGATCAATGTTTCAACGTTAGCCTCTATCTCAAGTATTCAACCTCCTAAGCTTACTAATGTTGCTTTAATCGCAGACTTAAAGAATCCTAAATTAGCCTTTGACTATGCTAATACGTTGAGATCATCAACAAAGCGTATTCATGTCATCTTTGATGATAATGCAGATCTTAATATGATGGATGAAATCATTACAATGAAGGAGAGTAACTTATGATAACGATTGCTTTAGCAAAAGGGAGATTAGCTCAAAAAGGACTTAAGCGTCTTACTCAAGCCAATATCCTATTTACAGAGTATGATGAGCAATCACGTAAACTAATCTTTGAAAGTGATGATAAAAAAGCTAGAATCGTCTTTGTGAAAGCCATGGATGTTCCTATCTATGTTGCCAATGGCATTGCTGATGTGGGAATTGTTGGTAAAGATGTACTTCTTGAAAACAATGAATATGTGAATGAACTGGCAGACTTAGGGTTTGGAGCATGTCGTTTATGTGTATGTGGTATTAAACCTCTTCCAACGGATCGTAAACCTATTATTGCTTCCAAATATCCGTTAGTAACTCAACGCTTCTTTAATGCTCATGGGATTGATGTGGATATTATTAAATTAGAAGGGAGTGTTGAATTAGCACCACTTCTTGAGTTGTCTGATGCTATTGTTGATATTGTAGAGAGTGGATTAACACTACAAGAAAACAATCTTTCTATCTTTACAACCATCACTACTTCCTCAGCAAGACTTATTGTTAATCCTCGATCATATAAGACTAAGATTAAAGCTATGACCCCAATCATCAATGCCATCATGCAAGGAGATAATGTATGAGAATATTAAAAACACAAGATTATCGTCTTGAAACGAATGTTAATCTATTTGAAGAAGATGCTATTGAAACGAGTGTTAAAGCAATTCTTAATGATGTCATATTAAGAAGAGATTTTGCGTGTATCGAGGCAACATTAAAGTATGACAAGGTTTCGATGCAATCCTTTAAAATGGATCCTAATATCTTAAAACAAAGATTTGAAGAAGCAGATCCAAAACTGATTGAAGCATTAAAACTTGCGAAGTCACGGATTGAAGCTTATCACACTTACCAAATCGAACAATCATGGGAAGTGAGTGATGAGGAAGGTGTTCGTTATGGACAACAAATCACACCGATTGAACGCGTTGGAGTGTATGTTCCTGGGGGTAAAGCAAGTTATCCAAGCACAGTACTTATGAATGTAATTCCAGCACAACTTGCTAAAGTCGAAGATATTGTCATTGTTTCATCGCCTAATGAGCGTGGAGAAGTGGCTGAAAGTGTAAGTGTGGCTGCTTACTTATGTGGTATTGATGAAGTTTATGCTATTGGTGGAGCACAAGCTATTGGTGCTTTAGCCTTTGGTACTTCTGAGATAAAGAAAGTGGATAAGATTGTTGGACCAGGTAATGCATATGTTGCTAAGGCTAAGCAACTTGTCTTTGGACATGTAGGTATTGATATGATTGCTGGACCATCTGAAGTTCTTATTGTTGTTGACGAGAGTGCTAATCCATCGTGGGTAGCAGCGGATATGTTGGCTCAACTCGAACATGATACGATGGCTAGTGCTATTGTCTTATCGCAAAGTGAAGAGGTATTAAAGAAAGTNNATAATGCGATAGGACTTCTAGCAACATCGTTTGAAGATCTTGTAACTATGATTAATACATGTGCAAGTGAACACTGTGAACTTCATGTGAGTGAACCTTATGAACTCTTAAAACGTGTAAAAAACGCAGGTTCAATATTTATTGGAGATACTTCAGCAGAAGTCTTTGGGGATTATTGTGCGGGGGTAAACCATACTTTACCAACGTCTAGAACTGCACGTTTTGCGAGTGCTTTAGGGGTGTATGACTTCATTAAACGTAGTGCTACGTTATATTATCCTGAAGATGTCATGAGAAAACATGCCCTTGTGGTTAACACCATCGCGTCTGAAGAAGGATTAAGTGCTCATGCGAAAGCCGCAATGATTCGTATAAAGGAGGATAATCATGGGAAAAATTAAGGCATATCAAGAAAAAAGCACCCAAGGTAAAGTTCGACTACATTCAAATGAATCACCGTACAATAACCTACCTCTATTATTAAAAGAACTTGAACCATCATTCTCCTCTTTAAATATTAACGAGTATCCTTCATTGAATGCAGATGCTTTAAAAGAAAAGTTAGCCCAAACACATGGGATATCCAGTGAAAATATTATTGTTGGAAATGGTTCAGATGAACTCATTACTTGTGTGATGCAACGCTTTCTTAATCCTAATGAGGTTGTAGTAACGCATAGTCCTACTTTTTCTCAATATGCATGGAATGCTTCGCTACTTCATGTCAATCTCATTGAAGTAAATGATAAATCAAATTATGTAATTGATATTGATGGACTAATTGAAGCATGTAATCAAAACAATGCTAAATTATGTATTGTGTGTACCCCAAACAATCCTACAGGAGCACTTATTTCATATCATGAACTGGAGCGTTTACATAATGAGACTTCATGCTTTATTATGGTAGATGAAGCTTATCTTGATTTTGTAGATCAAAACTATCAATCGTTTGTCTTATCTTCATCAAGAATGATATCACTAAGAACATTCTCAAAAGCCTATGGCTTGGCTGGAATACGCTTTGGATATGGAGTTGCGCAAGCAGAAGTAATTCAAATGATTAACCAAGTGAGACAACCTTATAATGTCAATGCAATCACACAAATGATTGCTCAAGGGAGTTTAAGTCAACGAAAGCTCATTGAGGCACAAGTTCAGTCTATCCTTACGAACAAGAAGCTTCTCATGGGGGCTTTAGAGGACTGTGGTTGTACACTTGCCCCAAGTATGGCTAACTTCATCTTCTTCTCACATCCAAGTCATGATTTGATTGAGAAGACCTTGTGGGACCGTGGCTTTGCAATCAAGAGTTTCCATCAGAATACATTAACTCCAAATCATTTAAGAATCAGCATTCCTAATGATGAAGATACAAAGACATTAATCAATGTCTTGAAAGGAATAAAAATATGAAATCAATACTCATTCAACGCACGACGAAAGAAACTGATATTAATCTAACATTAAATATTCGAGGATTAGGAGAATTCAAAGGAACTTCAAATATTGGTTTCTTTGATCATATGCTTACACTACTGTGTAAGCATGCTGGTTGGGATATTGCTTTAACGATGCAAGGAGATATTGAAGTTGATGATCATCACAGTATTGAAGATGTGGGAATTGTTTTAGGATTAGCGCTTGCGAAAGCACTTGAAGATAAATCATCATTAGCGCGTTATGGTGACTGTTTTCTTCCAATGGATGAAGCATTAGCTCATGTTATTGTGGATGTCAGTGGACGATCAACTTTAGTGTTTGATGCACGTCTTGATAAAGTGATGCTTGGTTCGATGAGTAGTGAAATGGTTAAGGAATTCTTTAAAGCAGTGGCTTTTAATGCTCAGTTAACCCTACATATGCGATTACTTTATGGGGAGAATACACACCACTGTGTTGAAGCATTATTCAAAGGCTTTGCGAGAGCAATTAAAGCCGCAACAACCCTAGATCCAACGATTCAAGGTGTACTTTCAAGTAAAGGTGTGTTATGAGTCAATCATGGATTATGATTGATTATGGAGTGGGTAATGTGTTTTCACTTATGGAAGCTTTAAAACGTTGTGGAATTGATTGTACATTAACTCGTGATTCTCAACTTATTAGAGATGCAAAGGTTATCCTTCTTCCAGGGGTAGGTGCTTTTGAAGATGCAATGAATCAATTAAGAAAGTATCAGTTAGAGACAATACTTAAAGATAAAAGAGATGATCAATGGTTAGTGGGTATTTGTTTAGGAATGCAACTTCTATATGAAGAAAGTGAAGAATTTGGAAAACATCAAGGACTTGGGTTTTTAAAAGGACGTATTGTTAAGTTTGTTGATCCTTCTTTAAAAATACCGCATATGGGATGGAATGTCTTGAATCAAAATCAACAATCACATCCATTACTAAAGAATCTACAATCAGATGATCGTGTTTACTATGTGCATTCCTATTATGCAAGTGAGATTGAACAAAAGATGCTTGTGGCTTCTAGTGACTACGGAGTGGATGTTCCAGGGATTGTGATGAATGATCATGTAATTGGGTTTCAATTTCATCCTGAAAAAAGTGGTCAAGTTGGAGAACAACTTCTAAGAAACTTAAAAGAGGTGTGTGTATGATTGTAATTGGCTCAATGGACTTTTATAAAGGTTCTGTGGTAAGACTTACTCAAGGAGATCTTGATAGTGTTCATGAAGTAAAAAATGATGCTTTAGCGTGGTTGAATACACTACAAACTCATGGTTTACAGTATCTTCATTGTGTGGATTTAGATGGTGCCTTTAAAGAAGGACATAATCGAGAACTCATAGTGAGTGTGATAGAACATGCAACCTGTCCAGTTCAAGTTGGTGGTGGACTGCATTCTATGGAAGCCATTGATTTCTACTTAAATCATGGAGCACATCGTGTTGTTTTAGGTAGTAGTGCATTTACCCAACCAGAACTTTTAGAAAAGGCATTACAAAAATATGGTAATCGTATCATTGTAGCCATGGATGTTAAGGAAGAAAAAGTAATGATCCATGGTTGGACGGTTGCACTTGAAGATTCGTTAGAAAGTATACTAAAACGTTTAGAGGAACAAGGGGTAGACACTGTTTTAATGAGTGATGTATCACATGATGGAATGTTAGGGGGAAGTAATGTATCACTTTATAAAAAAGTAACATCACTTACTTCAATGAATATTCAAGCATCCGGAGGAATTAAAACACGCCAAGATGTTTTAGATTTAGTACCTACTCAAGTCGTTGGTGTGATTGTTGGGAAAGCGTTTATCCATCAAACATTAGATCTTGATATTTTAGGAGAAACCTTATGATCGCAAAGCGCATTATTCCATGTCTTGATATCGCTCATGGAAAAGTTGTCAAAGGTGTTCGCTTTGAGGGTGTAAAAGAAGTAGATGATCCAATTACATTATCAAAAAGATACAGTGATGAAGGAGCTGATGAACTTGTCTTTTATGACATTATGGCTTCTGTAGAAAATCGATCATTATTTTTAGATGTTGTTTCAAAGGTTGCTTTAGAAATCAATATTCCATTCATGGTTGGGGGAGGTATTCGTACCCTAGAAGATATGCATGCATGTTTAAAAGCTGGTGCTGATAAGATTTCTGTCAATAGTGCTGCTATTGATAATCCATCCCTCATTCAACAAGGAGCTCAACGTTTTGGATCACAATGTATTGTATTATCCATGGATGTATTAGTTGAAGAGAATGGATTTGCACGTGTGATGAAAAAGGGAGGTCGTGAAGCGACTGATCTTGAAGCATTCGCATGGGCAAGAAAAGGAATTGAATTAGGGGCAGGTGAAATAGTTCTAAATGTGATTAATCAAGACGGAACTAAAGAAGGATTTGATATATCACTTACTTCAGCTTTTGCAAAGGAGTTCAATGTGCCTATCATTGCTTCTGGAGGAGCTGGAAATGCACAACATATGGCAGATGTCTTACAAGCTGGAGCTGATGCAGCACTAGCAGCATCCATCTTTCATTTTAAAGAAGTTAGCATTCAAGAAGTTAAAGACTATTCAAGAAAGGTAGGATGTATCATCCGATGAAACCGTTTAAACAAACTCTTATACCATGTATTGTACAAGATTCAACGAGCAAGCAAGTGCTTATGATGGCTTACATGAATGAGGAAGCTTATGATTTAACTCTATCAAGTGGCTATGCCACCTTCTTTTCTCGCTCACGCCAATCATTATGGGTAAAAGGAGAAACATCAGGCAATCTTTTGAAGGTTATTAGCCTTAAATGGGACTGTGATGATGATACGCTTCTATGTGAAGTTGAAGCATTAGGACCAACATGTCATACCGGTAAGATAAGCTGCTTTGATGATGAATTAAATGTTTTTAAGGCTAATTCAGTTTGGACTCATTTATTCAATACGATTCAAGAAAGAAAAGCTAATCCAAAAGAAGGAGCTTATACAACATACTTATTCACAAAAGGACTTGATAAGATCTTGAAAAAAGTGGGTGAAGAAACGTCTGAAATTATTATCGCTTCTAAGAATGAATCTAAAGATGATTTAGTGGGAGAGATTGCTGATTTAGCATATCATCTTGCTGTACTAATGGTAGAAAAAGGGGTTGCTCTTAAAGATATTGAAGATAAGCTAGCCTCACGTATTCGCTGATTTATTACTAAAAAACACCAAGTTTGTAAGACTTGGTGTTTATTATTGATGATAAATTATAAAACAATAATGGTTACTAAATAGTCATGTTAAACATTTAATATCCAATCGAAATTTAGTTGTTTTAAGTTCATTTATTAACACCATTACAATTGATAATGTTATATAATGTAAATGGTATTTTTTATCTCATATTCTGTATACTCACCAAAAGGAATACTTATGTACATAGCCCGACAACCGATACTCAATCGTAATCTCAATGTATTTGCATATGAACTACTATATAGACATTCAAAAAATGCAACATACTATCAAGCGTTCAGTCCTTCATCTGCCACAGCAACTATTGTTGGTGGTTTGTTTGAGTTAGATTTGGACGTTTTATTAGATTCAAAAACAGGGTTTATTAACGTGGATGAGCACTTTCTTATGGATGATTCACTTGAGCTAATCAATCCAAATCTTCTTGTGATTGAATTGCTTGAGAGTATCACGTTTTCTCAACCTATCATTGATCGAGTTAAGTACTTAAAAGATAAAGGATATCAGTTTGCTTTAGATGATTTTGATATCTCACTTTTTTCTTCGGGGATTATTGATCTTATTGATATTATTAAATTTGATATCACATTAAATCCATTACATACTTTAGCTGACTCACTTATTTTAGCAAAATCACTTAACATTAAAGTGCTCGCTGAGAAAGTTGAGAATTTTGATCAGTACTATGATGCTAAAGAGATGGGTTTTGATTATTTTCAAGGTTTCTTTTTCTCAAAACCTAAGATTGTAGGGAATATCCCTAGAATCAACTTAAAAAACTTCCTTCATATTCAACTTATTAATGAAATGAATAAAGCTGAACCTTCAATTCAAGCCATGGCTAGAATTATTGAGCGTGATGCTAAACTTGCTTATCGTTTACTACGGATAATTGGGAAAAAGCAATTATCCAGTCAAACAATTATTAGTGCCATTTTACATATTGGACTAGAGGCTATGGAGCGTTGGCTTTATTTACTTATTCTTCAAGAATCTTCATTTGATGAAGATGAGAACATCTTAAGATTAAGTCTACAAAGATCAAAGTTTGCTGAGTTGATTTCACAAAATAGCAAGTTTAAATACAAGGTGAATGAAATCGCGTTAATGTGTCTGCTTAGTATTATTGATGCCATGATGGAAACAAGTATTGAATTAGCGATCTTACCATTAGGATTAGATGAACCACAGAAACAAGCTATGATTCATAATACAGGTCCTTATGCGTGTGTCTACACTTTAGTGTGTAATTATGAATTACTAAGTGATGAAGAAATAACGACATTTTGTGAGAAGATAGGAATAAAGAAGCAATCAATATCAAACTATTATATGCTTGCTCTTAAGTTTAGTTCAGATGTTATGAGACGAATGAGAGTATAGGTCAATGACCTATATTCTTTTTTATTGCGATACAACTCATCATTTATACATCAAATTTTGATACAATAGGTTCAAAGGAAAGGAGCATCACTATGAATATTCATCGACTTATTCCATATGTTCCAGCAAAAGACTATTATCGATCTAGTGAGTTCTATCAAGCAATGGGCTTTACTCAATTGTTTATTGCTCAAGAATTCTCTGAAATGAAAAACAATCATTTAAGTTTTTATCTACA
Organism: Erysipelotrichaceae bacterium UBA6182; assembly: GCA_002422065.1. Classification (GTDB taxonomy): domain Bacteria; phylum Bacillota_I; class Bacilli_A; order Erysipelotrichales; family Erysipelotrichaceae; genus UBA6182. The sequence continues at coordinate 19,705 of DITO01000195.1, forward strand.
AGATTTCTATGTTAAGACACTCGCGGAGAATTTAATGTTTGAGATTAAGGTTGAAAACCTACATGAGTTTTATGATCATATGCAAACAGTAAAAGAAGCCTTTCCTGAAATTAAGGTTGGAGAAATTTCAACTAATAGTCAAGGTTTAGAGTTCAATGTTTGGGATCCATGTGGTGTGCTTTGGGTTGTGGGTGCTGCTAATAAGTATGCTTTATAACTAGGATTATTTAAATAAGTTAACAAAACCATGACACAAGTCATGGTTTCAGACTGTAGACAAATACGG
>DITO01000061.1 GCA_002422065.1 Erysipelotrichaceae bacterium UBA6182
CCGTATTTGTCTACAGTCTGAAACCTTCATTCATTGAAGGTTTTTTTAATGTATATTCGTTGAATCAATGACTCAACTTTGATAGAGTGGTTAAAAGTGGAGGTCACGATGAAATATATCTTTATAAAGAAAAACGAATCCGCTTTAACTTACTTACTCTTACATGGAACCGGGGGCAATGAGAATGACCTTATACCCATCCTTGATATGATCGATCCACAAGCTAATGTGTTTGGGGTTCTTGGAGAAGTCAGTGAACAAGGTATGGCACGCTATTTTCGTAGAATTTCTGAAGGTGTTTTTGATGAAGAGGATTTAGTCTATCGTACAGAGCGTTTACATGCGTTTGTAAGTGAGAAGTGCGAAGAGTATCAAATCGAACCTAAGAAGCTTGTTGTGTTAGGATATTCTAATGGTGCTAACATGGCTCAAAGTCTATTACTTCACTATCCAAGTTCATATCATACAATGATCTTACTTCATCCCATGAATGTAAGAAAAGATATTTCTTTTGGTGATCTAAGCCATACGAATATCTTTATAGGAGCTGGTCGTTTTGATCCAATATGTCCTCTAGAAGAAACCCATCTTTTAGAAAAAAGACTTACACAAGCGAATGCAAATACTCATGTTAGTATTGCGAATAATGATCATCGCATTACAGTAGAAGAAATAATGAGTGTTAAAAAATGGATTAAGAGCATTATGCCACGTGCATGATGTTTTTTTTAAGTTATAATAGTTGAGTGAGGTTAATTTATGAAGAAAACACTTTTGCTAGTTACATCCAATGAGCATAAACTCCAAGAGTTTAAAGAACTCATTGATTCAGATAGATTTGAGATTATCTCTTTAAAAGAAGTTGGATATACTCAAGAAATCATTGAGGATCAAACGACTTATCATGATCAAGCTGTTAAAAAAGTAGAAGCACTTATTGAACTTTTTCCTGAAATGGTGATTATTGCGGATGATAGTGGTATTGAAATTGAAGCATTTGATTATGGTCCTGGAGTCTATTCTGCACGCTTTAAACCTGAGATGTCACAACATCAAAGAAATGAATGGATATGTGATCAAGTACAACAATCTGAAAAGAAGCATGCAGCTTTCGTATGTGCGATAGCTTGTTATGTTAAAGATCAGCCAATCTTTGTCACAGTTAATCGTTGTTTTGGAGAGATATCAAATCATCCTACCCATGATTTTGGGTTTGGTTATGATCCCATCTTTATTCCTGATGGATACAATGATACATTTCAAACTTTACCTAAATCAATTAAAAACAAAGTATCTCATCGTGCTTTAGCTGTAAGTTCACTAATGACATATTTAAGAGGATTATCATGAAAAAAGTACTTCTAGTATTACTCCATGCATTTACCATGTTATCGCTGTTATTTTTAAGTATTCGTTTTTTAGGTTTAGAAACATATTTCTTTCAATGGTTTTATACACAAAATAATACAGCTGCTAACTTAGGGATGTCTTACGCAGACTTAATGAGTGCAACAGAGCAACTTTTAAAATACATGCTTGATCAAGCTTCAACCATACAAAGTGAAGTTGTTGTTTATGGACAAAACACACTTATGTTTAATCAACGTGAAATTGATCATATGGTGGATGTATTATATTTAATCCGTGCAATGAGAATGGTCATGGTATTTTCATTATCAATAGCCGCTATTGTCTATTGGACACAAAGAACACAGCAAGAATTTAAAGCATCGCTCAAGCAAACCTATTCTATTGCCTTAGGTGTATTGGGTGGCCTTATGGGTGCGATTGGTGTCTTTGCTTGGTTTGATTTTCAATCTTTTTGGATTTTCTTTCATCAGTTGTTGTTTACTAATGATTTATGGTTATTAGATCCTAGAACAGATCGATTAATTAATATGGTTCCACTTAATTTCTTTATGATATTAGTGTTTTCAATCATTACTTTAACTGTTTTACTCAATGGCCTATATGCTTATTTTGTCCATCGCTACTCATCAAAGTGAGGTAAATCATGATTCATATTGTCTTATTTGAACCAGAAATTGCACAAAATGTAGGTAACATTTTACGTTCATGTGCTGCAATGAATGCACAACTTCATGTGATTCATCCTTTAGGATTTCTACTTCATTCTAAAGAATTTAATCGTGCGATGATGGATTATGACAAGCTCACTGAACTTGTGGAACATAATAGTTTAGAAGAGTGTCTTTCTACTATAAAGGGTGAAGTATTCTTTATCACACGCTATGGTATGAAGACACCAAATGAATTTGATTTTCAATCAAGTAATAAAGACATTGTTATTGTGTTTGGTAAAGAGAGTACAGGTATACCAAAATCTATTCTTAGAGAAAATCTTGATCATTGCATCCGTATACCGATGCATCCTCAAGCACGTTCAATGAATGTTTCAAATACTGTAGCTATTATTCTATATGAGGTTCAACGCCAACTTAACTTTGATGGATTATCAAGTGTTGAAGTATTAAAAGGGAAAGATTGGTTACTTCAATGAAAAAACACTTACAACTCAATGAGTTTCAACTAGGCTTTATATATTGCGTTGGAGGTCTTATTTTAATACAGTGGTTGATAAGTCTTATTGCACCATTTAATGCATTAAGATCCATTGAAGAGCTTAATTCACTTATGATTTTAAGCGATTGGGAATTACAGAGTTCACATTTTATATTTAGAGCATTAGCTATCTTCGTTGATTTTGGTCTCAGTATTTCATCAATTGCTTTTGTCATTGCACCTTTCATTAATGTTGAAAATATGATTGTTGTGTTAATCATCTCCACGACATTGTTTCATCCTACAGAAGCCCTTATTAAAGTAAATCGTTGGTTTTTATGGCTTCTAACAGGCTATGGCGTTATATTATTGACATCGATAGGAATGATTACAGCGGCATTTGTCGCTACTTCTCCTCAAAGAGTGTTAATGTTAATAAATCAATCTGGAGATGTGGCTGTATTTGGAGGTATTGGATTAAGTTTGGTTGTTTTAGTATGGATTTCACAAGTCGTGATGAGTGTCGTTAGACAAAAGTAATTCAATTTAGTATAATACAAGGCAAGGTGATAAATATGATAACTGGATTAAATGATGTTTTATCAATCATTGTATTATTGACTATGATTATAGCCATTTTTTTCGTTTTAGTTCGATCACTAAGTATATCTAAGATTCAATCACATATCGATGAAGAAATCGAATACTACAAGGAGTAACCTATTTTGGACAGTTCGCAGAGTACCATGCTTGTTGGTCTAATCGTTTTATTTGTTTTTTCGGCTATATTTTCAGCCTCCGAGACTGCTTTTTCAAGCTTAAATTCAATTCGCTTAAAGCAGTATGTCAAAAACAATGTAAAGAATGCCCAGCAAGCGCTAGAATTAGTTAATGATTACACCCATGTCATCACTACGATTTTAATTGGTAATAATATTGCCAATATTGCGATGACAACTTTCGCAACATTACTTTTTACAAGTCTTTTTAAAGGTAATTTAGCCTTAAGTATTAGTATGACGGCACTTACAATAATGATTCTATTGTTTGCAGAGATACTACCAAAGGTTCTAGCAAAGCAACATCCTGAGTCATTTGCCATTTTCTTTACACCATTTCTAATGGTCTTCAGATTTTTATTTGCACCGATTGCAATGCTTATGAGTTTAGCAGAGGATGTAATCTTAAAACAAGGTGATGCGAAAGTCACCGCTACTGAAGATGAACTAGTCGAAATTGTTCAAACAATTGAAATGGAGGGGGTCCTTGATCAAGAAGAGCGAGAACTCATAGAAAGTGCAATTAACTTTGATGATAAGACAGTTCGTGAAATAATGAAGCCACGTGATCAAGTAGTATTTCTATTTGATAACGCAAGTCCTGAGCAAATCCTTAATGCAGTCTCAACTCATAAGTTCTCAAGAATTCCTGTTATTTCTTATGAAGGACTAACAGCAATAGGCATTATCAGAGAACGCGACGTATTAGAGTGTTTGTTGCATAATAAAGACATTGCTATGGAAAACCTACTTAGACCTGTCAGTTATATTTCGCAGCGTCAACGTCTTCAAAATGCGTTAGAGAAGCTTCAAAAGTCACGAGAACATATGGCAATTGTTGTGGAGACCATGAAGAATAAGAACTTTGTAGGTATTGTTACCCTTGAAGACATTCTTGAAGAGATTGTAGGTGAAATCTATGATGAGTATGATGATTTACCTCGATTTGTTGTAGAAATTGGACATCACACCTTTGATATAGAAGGTAGTGTTCCGGTTAAGAAGTTCTTTGAAGACTATCTTGATGATGATGACTATTTACCGACTAATGCAAAAACCTTCATTGATTGGGTTGATGAACTTGCTAAAGGTCAAAGACTTCGGAAGAATAAAGAATACAAACAAGACAATTATGCTTTGCGAATTTTACAAGTAAAAGATGGTAAGGCAGCTCGTATAGAATTAAATGTTTACTCAAAAAATAGTCAAGACGACTAAGGAGAAAAAGATGTATCAAGGTATTCACTCAGATCATGCTCCAAAAGCCATTGGACCATATTCACCAGCGGTAAAACTTGGAGATTTCGTATATTTATCAGGTCAACTTCCTATTGATCCACTCACTAATCAACTTGTAAGTGGTGATATTTATGAACAGACATATCAAGTACTACGTAATATGGAAGCAGTATTACAAGAAATGAATTTAGAACTACGTCATGTTGTTAAGACAACAGTCTATGTTACTGACTTAAATGATTTCTCAAAATTTAATGAGATTTATGCTACTGTTTTCCAAGACCCATATCCAGCTCGTACAACAGTACAAGTGGCTGCACTCCCATTAGGAGCAATGGTAGAAGTTGAAGCTCTAGTCATTGATACTTTAGCTTATGAAGCTCAAATGCATCATCATCACGACCATGAAGGCTGTGGATGTGGTCATGACCATGGACACGAACATGATCATGAACATAACCATGAAGGTTGTGGATGTGGTGGACATCATCATCACCATGATGATGAAACATGTGCTTGTGGTAAACCAATGGAAGATTGCAAGTGTAGTGGAGTATGTGAAGATGATTGTGGATGTAACGATAAATAACTGTGGAAACACAGTTTTTTTTAGGATTTTTTTGTGAATCATCAAATTATAAGTGGGAGGGTTTATGATTCCATTACTGATAATTAAAAACCATAACATGACACAACTTATTTATGCAGACCATATTGAAGAACTTCATGATAAATCAATCTTACAATGGTTTAACAACCAGTGTTTAAATCATGGTACGACTCTTAAAGGAACAATGGATGCACTGCGGTTTCATCTAAAAATCCGTCAAAAAATTCCCATTTGTCTTAATATAATGCAACGTATTATGTATTTTCCAATATCGATTAATGAACTCGAAATCTGGATACTATATGATCAAAATGCACATATTCGACGATGTGATATTCATACAATATTGACTATTCATAACATGTCTTTTAAGTTTCCTGTAGATGCTAGAGTCATAAAACGTCAACTACAGCGCTGCAAAACATATCTGGATACTTTTTATAGACCAACGATGATTGCATCGTCTAATCATATTCAAGAATCACTAGTTTCAGAATATCTTATTAAAAGTAGTGCAAATTTCTGATTTTCAGTTATAATCTTATGGTATGAAAAATGTTACTTATCCCTCACCAAAACGTAATCACTTAAAATCAACTGCTTTAGTTGTCATGTCAGCTCTTTTAGGGGCAATGGCGATTAAGATTTTCATTGAGAATGGAAATCTATTCCCAGGTGGTTTTGCTGGTATCTCAGTTTTAATTCAACGTTTAACATTGCGTTACTTTGATATTTCGATTCCATTTGGGGTCTTGTATTTGCTGCTCAATGTTTATCCTACTATCTTGGTTTACCATTTTGTAGGAAAATGGTTTACTCGTTATAGTGTGCTACAAATTGCTTTAGTATCTTTGTTTGTTGAAATTATTCCAGTCATTAAGATTACAGATGATATTCTACTTATTGCTGTGTTTGGTGGTATTTTCTCTGGTGTTGCTGCTTCATTATCCTTAATGGCAAATGCGAGTGGGGGAGGATCAGATTTTATAGCACTATTCATTTCACATAAAACCAATACACAATCATGGAATTACATTTTGGCAGGTAATGCTATTATACTATCCATTGCAGGTATGCTATTTAGTTGGGAAATTGCACTTTATTCGATTATCTTCCAGTATGTATCTACTGTGATAGTATCAAATTTATACCAACGCTATAAACTAATGAGTATTCGTATGTTTACAAATAAACCAGAAGAACTTACAGAAGCCATTTTAAATAAAACACGCCATGGCATTACTAAGATATGGGGTGAAGGTGGTTACAGTAAAAAAGAAGTATGTATGCTTTATATGGTTGTTAACACATATGAAGTCAATCAAGTAGTTGAAATTGCACAAGCCGTTGATAGCAAAGTCTTTATTGATATTTCAAAAACTGACAAAGTTATTGGTAACTACTACCGTATTCCACTAGACTAATGCTTGTTAACGCAAGCATTTTATTTGTTTAGAAGACGAATAGTTGATATATTTAAGGTGCTTAACTAAAAAGGAGACTTATGGAAAAACAAGAGATTATACAAGCCTTGTTGCTGCAAATGAGAAAGTTGAGAATGATGGAGTCAAAAATCATTCGATTAACTTCAAGTCATGATGATAAGATTCCTATCCATCATTTAATGATGTTGGTTCACTTAACAGAGAGTGGTCCAATCCCAATTCGAAAAATTAAAGAAGAATTTCGAGTTAGTGCTTCAGCTGCAACACAACTCATTGATGCGCTAGAAAAAGAACATTTTATTCATAAAAAGCGAGATGAGTTAGATCGACGAAGTATAAAAATCGAACTTTCTGATTTTGGACGTGAAAAAATTACAAGTTATTATCGTGAATTAGAGAAGTACATGGAGCAACTTATTGATCATGTTGGAAGCAAGAAGATGATAGAAGCGATAGAAATCTATGAAAAAATCGACGAGTTTAATCGTCTAATGGAGGAGCAATATGGCAAAGACAAAGAAAAAAAATAAATGGATTAAAAGAGGGATTATATTAGCTGTTGTTGGTGTCGTAGGTTTTGTTTTGTTCACACAACAACAAGAGGCTTCACGCTTAAGACTCATTGAAAATACAAATACGACAACGATTGAACGTGGAACGATTGAGTTATTTGCTCTCGCTTCTGGTAAATTAACTTCTGCCAACGAAACAAATGTCAATGTAAATGGAACTTTATCAAAAACGCTTGTTAAAGTAGGGGAATCAGTCACAAAAAATCAAAGAATTGGAGAAACCCGTGACATTATGGGTAATGCTCTAGCAGTTAGAGCTACTGAAGAAGGTATTATTACTTCACTTCCTTCAGCACTTAATAATGCTTTTGTTATTTCTGATCCAAGTAAGTTTAAACTTGTTGTTAATATTTCTGAGCGTGATATTAGCAGACTTGTGATTGGACAAGCTGCAGAAATATTTATTCAGTCTTTAAATTTAACTTTTGAAGGAACAGTATCTGACATTGGTTCAATTGGTAACACAACACTTGATTTTACAACTTATACAGTGACTGTTATTTTTGAACATGGTGATGAACCTTTATTTCTTGGAATGAGTGCGAGTGCAAAAATTAGTGTCGAAGTATTCAATGATATTCTAAATATCCCTTTTGAAGCACTCATCATTGATGGTACTCAACGTTTTGTTTTATCAGCTGCTTGGTTAGATGACATTCAAAAACCGCAAAGAGACTTTTATGTTCCAGTGACTACGGGGGTTGCGGATGTTTATAATGTCCAAGTTAGTGGAGAAAACCTTGAAGGTCTAGAAATTATAGTACCTGACCCATCGTCTAGCTTCCCATTCATTGGACGATGATTAAGTTAAATGGTGTCACTAAAAGATATCTTATGGGTGACACTGTCGTTATGGCTTTAGATGGTGTTGATATTCAAATTAAAGAAGGTGAATTTGTTGCCATCGTTGGTCCATCGGGAAGTGGAAAATCAACGTTGATGAACATCATTGGATGTTTGGATGTCATTACTGATGGGTATTATGAACTTAATGAGATACCTATTAAAGACTATGATCAAGATGAATTAGCAGATATTCGTAATAAGCAAATCGGGTTCGTATTTCAACAGTTTAATTTATTAACTAATTTAAGTGCTTTAGAAAACGTAATGATGCCGATGACTTATGCAAAGATGAGCAAAAAGAATCGTGAAGAAAAAGCAAATCAATTGTTATCTCTTGTAGGGTTATCAGATAGAACTCATCATAAACCTACAGAGTTATCAGGTGGACAACAACAACGGGTTTCAATTGCACGCGCTTTAGCCAATGATCCTGCCATTATTTTAGCGGATGAACCTACTGGAGCATTAGATACTAAAACAGGTCAAGAGGTATTAAATACACTAAAAGAACTGAATAAAAAAGGGAAAACAGTACTTATTATTACTCATGATGTTGAAGTTGCACGTAATACTAATCGCATTATCACTCTAAGAGATGGAAAAGTAACAACCGATGTTAGTGAGGTGCATCATGATTAAAGAATACTTTATTCTTGCAGTTAAATCTGTTTGGGCTCACAAGATTAGAGCATTACTCACCACATTAGGAGTTATTATTGGGGTTTCTTCAGTCATACTTCTTATGAGTTTAGGTAATTCAGCGCGAACAGAAGCAGCGAATCAAATTCGTGGTATTGGATCCAATTTAATCTTTGTGAGTGTAAGTGATCGACAAGGTAACTTACCCACTGATTGGATTAGTCTTATCAAGCAACAAGCTGATATAGATGAGTATTCACCGCTTATCTCTTCTTCTGCCACATATCAAATTGAAGGGCAAACAATTGACATATCGATAAGTGGTGTGAATGAGCATTTTGCTTATATTAATGCATTAGATATGACCGTTGGTCGATTTTTAAATGAGTATGATGTGGAGTATAATACCCCAGTCGTTGTACTAGGGAGTAAGATTCCAGATCTGCTTCTTCCAAATCAAACTGTAATTGGGTCTAAGATAATTATTAAAGGAATTCCTTTTGAGGTTATTGGAGTAGCTGAAGAGCGAGGAACTAACTTCTCAGGGGATAATGACATGATGGTGTATATACCCATCGACTACGCATCAACGATGAGTGGATTTAGCTCGTTTAATAAAACATTCTATATTGCTGCAAACTCAGAAGAGAATATTGATTTTACACTTAATCGAGTATTAACATATTTATCTACCGTATTTCCATCCGATGCAAACTATAGAGCATTCTCGCAAACACAAATACTTGGTGTACTTGAAACAATCTTAGGATTATTAACTAGTCTTCTAGCAGGGATTGCATCAATATCATTAGTTGTTGGTGGGATAGGGATTATGAATATTATGCTTGTGACCGTTCGTGAGCGTACTAAAGAAATTGGTATTAGAAAAGCACTTGGGGCTCGACAATCTCAAATTCTTGCTCAATTTTTAATCGAAGCCATTCTTATCACAACACTTGGTGGACTTATTGGATTAGGTGTCAGTTATGTAGGAACTATTATCATATCGATAATTACTGACTTTAATGTCATTCTTGGACTTGATGCTGTAGTATTAAGTCTGGTGTTCTCAATTACAATTGGTGTAATCTTTGGACTTTATCCAGCCTATAACGCAAGTAAACTTGAACCTGTTGAAGCTTTACGATTTGAATAGAAAAGAAGTGGAATTCATCCACTTCTTTTTTTAGTTTGATTCAAATTGTGATTGATACAAGTCGTAATAGAAACCTTTTTGTTGAAGTAAGACACTATGAGTACCTTGCTCAATAATTTGTCCTTGATTCATAACGAGGATTAAATCAGATTTTATGATTGTCGATAAGCGGTGAGCAATAATAAAGGATGTTTTTTCATGCATTAATGCTTCCATTGCTTCTTGAATTAGATATTCAGTTCTTGTGTCCACTGAAGATGTAGCTTCATCAAGAATAAGAATTTTCTTATTGGATAAGAATGCACGTGCTATTGTGATTAGCTGTTTTTGCCCTTGTGAGAGGTTAGAAGCATCTTCATTAATCGGTGTTTTATATCCTAAAGGTAAGGTTTGAATGAAATGATCAACTTTAGCTGCTGTGGTTGCTTCTTTAAAACTAGATTCATCATAGATTTCGTTAAAGGTAATATTCTCTTCAATCGTTCCTTTAAACAACCATGAGTCCTGTAATACCATTGCAAAGGTGCTTCTAATAGATTCTCGTGAATACTGTGTCACTGAGTTTCCATCAATATAGATCGAACCATTAAGAACTTCATAAAAACGCATAAGCAAGTTAACAATGGTTGTTTTACCTGCTCCTGTTGGACCAACGATTGCCACTTTCATTCCTGGTTGAATATGCATATTGAAATCTTTAATAAAAACATTATCATCACTGTAACCAAAATCAACGTTTTTGAATTCAATTTCTCCATTTATTTCATTAGGAAGTGATGGTTTATTTTCCAGTTCTTCTTCTTCAGAATCAAGAAACTCAAATACACGCTCACTTGCTGCGACGGTTGATTGAATGATGGTGGTGATATTCGCCATCTGATTAAGAGGTTGATTAAAGTTACGAATATACATAATAAAGGCTTGAATCGCTCCTAGTGATAATTGTCCAGCAAGCATTAGCATTGCACCAATGACTACGACACTGATGTAACCAAGGTTTCCAATAAAGCCAACTACTGGTAACATAAGCGATGAAATGAATTCTGATTTTTGGGTATGAGATTGCAAATCATTATTTAATGTATCAAAGGTAGATGAAGAGAAATCTTGACCATGATAAGCAGTAACAATCAGATGATTTGAGAACATTTCTTCAATGTGTCCGTTAAGTTCTCCAAGAGTTTTAGCTCGCATAGTGAAGTATTTTTGACCATATTTCACGACAAATGATACTGTAAACAATGAAATAGGAAGTGTAATTAGTGCAACTAATGTTAATATCCATGAGATTCTAATCATCATGATCAATATCCCTATAATGGATAGTATGGCAACAAAAGATGCAATTAAGGCTTGTTGGAGCGAATTGTTTATGGTATCTACATCATTAGTAATTCGTGATAGTACATCGCCAATAGGTTTCTCATCAATTGTTTTAAGGTGAAGTGTATTAATCTTAGATGAGATTTGAGTTCTTAAAGTTAAAGTAATTCTTTGTGTAACACGATTTATGAGTATTGAAGAAATATAGGATAATAAAGCAGCACTTGCATAAATAAGTAAGACGATTAGTAGGACTTGATAAACATCATTTCGATTCAAAATATAACTTGGGTTAAGTAATCGACTTTGATATCCGTCGTACAGAATATTCGTTGCTTGTGCTAATACTGTTGGACCAATAACGGTTAAAACAGTTGCAGTAACTGAGAATAATACACCAAGAAACACTTGAGGTAGGAATGGTTTAATATAGGCGATTAAACGACGGAGTGTTTGTTTAAAATCTTTAGCACTTTCCTTTTTGGCACGCATAGCATGATTCATATGGAAACTCATTAGGCCACCTCAAGGATGTTTTGAGATAATGCTATCTCACGATACACCACATTTTCTTTTAATAGTTGCTCATGTTGGCCAATACCGACGATCTTACCGTTATCAAGAACAATGATTTGGTCACAATCGATAATCGAAGAAATCTTTTGGGAAACTATGATTTGAGTAGTATGTTTTAAATCCTTAAGACTGTTTCTAACTAAACGATCCGTCATGGCATCAAGTGCTGAAAAACTATCATCAAAAATTAGAATTCTTGGTTTCTTAGCTAATGCACGAGCAATCGCAAGACGTTGCTTTTGACCTCCAGATAAGTTTGCTCCTTTTTGGGTGAGATCACTATCTAGTCCAGATTCTTTTTCACTAATGATGGATGTTGCTTGTGCCATATCAATAGACTTAAGAATATCATCCTCAGTGACAGTAGGATTATTTAAGGTCAAATTAAAGCGTATTGTGCCGCTAAATAAACTAGCTTTTTGAGGAACATAGCCAATTAATTGACGAAGATCATCAAGTTTTAATGATTTTATGTTGATATTATTGAAGTATATATTACCTTCAATTGGATCAAAGAATCGAGGTAAAAGACGTACTAGTGTAGATTTTCCTGAACCAGTAGATCCAATAATCGCTGTTTTCTTATTTGCAGGGAAAGTGAGTGATATTTGACATAATACTTTTTCTTTAGCATCGGCATAACTAAAGCCTACATTTTCAAAACGAATTGAGATATCTTGATCTGTGAAAGGAACAGTTTGGTTTGATTCTTTAATTTGAATGTCTGCATTAAGTACTTCACTTATTCGACGTGCACTGACCACGGCACGAGGGTAAAAGACAAAGACAAAAGATAACATAATAAATGCAAACATCACTTGCATCGTGTATTGAATAAACGCCATCATACTTCCAACAGGAAGTGTAAGGTCAGCAATGAGGGGTGTTGCCACAAACATAATTAGTATCGTTGAGCCATTTAAGACAATATTAAAGAAGGGATTAATTAATGACATAACATCATTTAATTGAATATTTTCTTTCTTTAAGTCTGATGCATATCCGATAAATTGATTACTTTGAGATTCTTGAGCATTGAAAGCTCGAATAACACGGACACCACTTAGTAATTGACGTGCGGTTTGATTAATTGAGTCAACTAATGTTTGAATCTTTTCAAATTTAGGTTTTGCATACGTAAATATTCCAATAATGAACACCATAACCACTGGGACTAGAATTAAGAATATCCAAGATAAAGAACTCTCTTGTGTTGCCATAAGAATAAATCCTCCTGCAGCCATCAGTGGTGCAGAAATAAGGATTCTTAGCATCATCGTATACATCATTTGAATTTGCTGAATATCATTGGTTGAGCGTGTAATTAATGAAGAGGGGGTAAACTGATCAAGTTCTTGAGCAGAAAACTGTTGAATCTTCTCAAATACGTCACTACGTAGTTTTGTCACTGCAAGGGTTCCTAAACGAGTATTAAAGTATGCTACTAGAATGGCACTAAAGATGGCTAAGATAGCAATCAAGACCATGATAAAACTACGATTAGTGACATAGTTTAAATCATTGTTAGCAATACCAATATCGACAATTTGAGACATAAGACGTGGAAGGAATAATTCAGAAAATGATTGTGCTACGATGAACACAATCACGATGAGAATAGTTTTCCAATAGGGCCAAAGATAACTAAGGATTTTTTTCATACAATCTTTCTAATGCTCTATGAGCAAATCATGTGATTTTGATGTAATTATACGATGTAAACCAAAAATCGCAACGATTAATGCTCCATGAGTACCAAAGAATATCCAAGTTGTGTAAGATTGTAAATTAAAGAGTGAATATGCTAAGAATGCAGTAATTGCGGTTGCTGCCAAAAAGGTGAATAAGAAGTTGATGTTTTGCTTAACTGCAGCTTGTTCATTTTCCCAAACAAGTTTAGGATGATAAACATCAACAACAAGCCCAAACAGATTAATAAAGATCATCATGATAAATGCACTAAGTACACTGTAAATAACCCACATTATTTCAAGTTCAAAGCATAGAGTGTTACCTACAATAATAAGAATGATAATAGGGAGTACAGCAATGCTGGAAATGATAATTCCTGAAAGAAATTTAGCATAAAGTTGAGTCGTCATACTTACAGGATAGAGTAACATATGATACTTGTTTTCACCTTCTCTTGAAATACTAGTTGGGGTAACTAGATTAATCGTAGAAAAGATAGCACTTAATCCGGCAGCACCAAGGATAAGAATCAGTGGATTTGAGTTTAAAAAAGCAGAAAGCATTTCAATTGAGAACTCACCACTTGCTTGTGTGAAACTAACAAACATAATGAAAGGAAGCAATAGAACAACGAGAACATTATTAAAGAAATAGATTGGTGTACGGAACAGAAGTTTAAGTTCCTTTAAAGTAAATGCATACAAAGCAGATCGAATCTTGTGACCTCGTAGTGATTTGAGAGACATCTTCTTAGATGCTGCACCACCTTGAAAGGTAGCCATAATGTTAACAAGGATTGAAGCAAATAGTTTAATAACTAACCCCATAAATAGGAATGATCCTACAATGTAAAGGGCAAAATTGAGCCAATTGAAGTTAATCATCAATGAAACACTTATATTAAGATGAAGAAAATATGAGAAGAATCCTTCAGAGAGACTTTGATTGCCTTGAATCAAGGATAAAGCAAGCGTTTCTGGATTTGCTAAATCAAGTCCACCAATGTTGTAATTAATGTAAAGAGCTACTGATAAAGCTAAGATACTCATAATAAGTGTTACACGATCCTTGTTTTTAAACCAAGGGGATACACTCATAATTGTCACAAGAATAAGCGATATCATGATCATTGTCACCATTGCATTAAGCCATGATGAGAAGATAAACGTTACTAAAGTCCAACTAAACCCAGCTGCAAGAATATATCCTGTGAGTGGCGGTAATATAATTAGCAATAAGAATGCAATTTGATAAGCATGAATTTGAATGAGTTTAGCTAGAAACAATTGTGCATGAGATAAAGGAAGTGGAAGTAATTTCTCAATGTCTTTAGCATAGAACATATAAGAGGGGATCATAAAGACACTTGAGAAGATAATAATGGTAAAACCTAATTGAAGTAGTAGGGATAAAACAACCGTTTCTTGAGAAAGAGGCACAAGAAATTGGGTAATTTCTTTAGTGATGTAACCGAACCCTATAATATTCGGGGCCATAAGCACAATAAGAACAACGAAAAACAATGCTTGTTTCTTTCCAGAAGCCTTCTTTTTATCATCAACAAGAACAAAAGATGTTTTTATTAGTTTTAAAGCTAGTTGAATGGCTTTCTTCATAAAGTTACCTTTAAGAATATTTCTTCTAGTGAAGTATTAGGATATTGTTCTTTAAGAACTTCAAGAGTACCATCATACATTACTTTTCCTTGATGAATTATACATATTCTGTCACATAAACGCTCAGCAACTTCTAAAACGTGTGTTGAGAATAAGACAGTTTTGCCTTCTTTAGAGAACTCTCTCATAATTTCTTTAAGTTCATAAGCAGATTGAGGATCTAGACCTGTTAATGGTTCATCAAGAATAAGAATATTAGGTTGGTGAATAAGCGCACCAACAATCATAATCTTTTGTCTCATACCATGTGAATAGGAAAGTATCTTATCATTCAATGTGTCATAAATTCCAAGTCTTTTTGAATAATGTTCAATGAGTTCAATTCTCTTCTCAAATTCAACTTCATAAATATCACCCATAAGATGAAGATATTCGATACCACGAAGTCTTAAGAAAGAATCAGGATTATCACTCACAAATCCAAATTGCTTTTTAGCATCAATAGGATTGTTTTTCATTGAAAATGAATTAATGAGAACTTCTCCTTGATCAGGTTTTAGAATTCCAGTCATCATTTTGAGTGTCGTTGTTTTTCCGGCACCATTAGGTCCTATAAAGGCAGTAATACTACCATCACTAATGGTTAATGATAAATTATCTACAGCCTTCTTTGTTTTTGTATACGATTTAGTTAATTGAGTTAGTTTAATCATAAAAATATCTCCTTTGGAGATATTATAGCACTATCGAAATTAAAAATATATAAATTATAAGAAAAATAAGATAATTAAGGAAAGAGCAAGTGTGTAGAATGCAAAGTAATGATATTTGTTCTTTTTAATGATGAAAGTTAACCAACGCATTGCATAATAAGTTACCGCAAAACTGACTAGAATTGAAATAAAATAAGCAAGCAGTAGCATAAAATCAGGAGAACTTTGTATTAAGTCATAAGTTCCTGAAGCTATAACTATCATGGCTATAGGAATAAACATAAAAAATGAAAATTTCATCGCATCTTGAGGTTTAATACCTAATGCCATCGATGTTGCAATGGTACTTCCACTGCGTGAAACTCCAGGAAGTAATGCTAAGGCTTGTGCAAAGCCAACAGTGAGTGCTCTAGGAAAGGTGATTGGATGAGAGGATGGCTTTATGAATCGTGGAAGTAATAATAAAAGAGTCGTTATTAAATAGAAGAATCCAACCCAACGTACATTTGAAAGAGCAGAAGTGATTTCATCTTTAAACAGCAATCCAATAACTCCTGCAGGAATAGTTGCGACAACCAATTTCAATGCAAAATTGAAGTCTTCAATAAATTCCTTTTGTTTTTTAAAGACAAATAAAAGATTATTAATTACAAGTGATTTTATATCATTAAAATAAAACACAATAATGGCACCAAGAGATCCAGCATGAAGCATGATTTCTAAGATAGCATTATCACTTACTATATCAAAGAAATGTTTGACGATAACTAGGTGACCAGAACTTGATACCGGTAAAGGTTCGGTGATACCTTGTACAATTGCTAGAATAATGAAGATGATAATAGTATTCATTTCTTTTTAATTTCCAATCCAATTTTGCGTTGTACTTTTTCTATTTTTTGACGTGCGATTCTTTGTGCCTTTTCTTTGCCTTCAATAAGAACACGTTCCAACTCATCTGAGTTAACAATCTCACGATATCGCTCTTGAATAGGAGCTAATGTGTCAATAATGATTTGAGCAACTGCTTCTTTGAATTCACCATATTTTGTTTCTTTGTAAGTTTCAACGACTTCTTCAATACTTTGATCAAGACATGCAGCAATAATTTGAATCAAATTAGAGATACCTTGTTGATTAATAGGATCGAATGATACTTTTGCCAAACTATCTGTTGTTGCAGATTTAACTTTCTTTCGAATGATAGCTGGATCATCAAGCATGTAAATGACCCCTTTATCACTGAGATCTGATTTACTCATTTTCTTGTTGGGTTCACTTAAAGACATAATTCTTGCCCCTGTTTTAGCAATTAAAGGTTCAGGAATTGTAAAAGTAGGGGAATAACGATTATTAAATCGCTCACCTATATCTCTTGTTAACTCTACATGTTGTTTTTGATCATCTCCAACAGGTACAAATGCTGGATCATACATCAAAATATCGGCAGCCATAAGAGTAGGGTAGGTGTAGAATCCTACAGTTAATGAACCTTCACCACTTGATGCTTTATCCTTATATTGTGTCATGCGATTAAGTTCACCTAAGTAGCTATAGCAACTTAATATAAAACCAAGCTGAGCGTGTTCGGGGACATCTGTTTGTAAGAAAATAGTAGAGCGTTTAGGGTCTAATCCACAAGCTAAATATAGTGCTACCGCATTCTTTAAATGTGTCTTTAGTTGGCTAGGTTCTTGATAATTAGTTATACAGTGTAGGTTCGCAATAAAAACAAACATTTCATAGTCTTCTTGAAAAGCTACAAAACGTTTTAGTGCTCCTAGATAGTTTCCAAGGGTAAGTTCACCACTTGGCTTAATGCCACTTAACATTCGTTTCATATTTCACCTCATTACTGATTAATTAAAGCACTTTTATTGCATCATGACAATCTTTTAGATAGAATCTACCTAAAGTATATTAGTTAAGGTGCTTTATCTTTTAACCTAACTAGAGTATACTTTATTTAAATGGAGGACTTGTTATGATTGTAGTCTATACTTCTCCTGGATGTGCATCTTGCCGCAAAGTCAAACACTGGCTTAATGAACGCGGTTTAAAATATATCGAAAAAAATATCTTTACTTCAGTTCTTAATGAGAATGAAATAAAACATTTACTCATGAGATCTGAAAATGGAACGGAAGATATTATTTCAAAGCGTAGTAAAATTATTCAAGAATCTAACATGGACATTGAAGAATTGTCTTTGAGAGAGCTTGTTACATTCATTCAAAAAAATCCAAGTGTTTTAAAACGTCCAATTATCTTAAATGAAAGAAATTTCTTAGTGGGCTATGATGAAGAAGAGATTGGGGCATTTGTTCCACCTGAACTTCGTAAGATTACACTTCGCTTTGACGACTCCGAGGATTTAGTTCGAGAGATTTTAATGAGTGAGACTGCTTAACAATGAAATGAAAACTGAGTGCTCTGCACTCAGTTTTTAAATGGTATAATACTAGCGAGGTTTTCGTATGAAAAAAGTGTTTGTAGGTTTATCTGGGGGTGTAGATTCAGCGGTTGCTGCCTATCTACTTATTCAACAAGGATATCATGTAGAGTGTGGATTTATGAGAAACTGGGATGCTAGTGTCAACTCAGACATTGCAGGAAACCCTACCATTGATGATGATATGTGTCCTCAAGAAGTGGATTACATGGATGCATTAAATGTGGCGAATAAGTTAAATGTACCACTTCATCGTGTTGATTTTGTCGCTGAATACTGGCAAGATGTGTTCAGTGTTTTTGTCGAACAAACAAAGAGGGGTTTAACACCAAATCCTGATATTCTTTGTAATAAACATATTAAATTTGATGCTTTTGTTGATTATGCTAAAAAACATGGATTCGACTATGTTGCGACAGGACATTATGCTCGAATAGTTAATA
This sequence comes from Erysipelotrichaceae bacterium UBA6182, assembly GCA_002422065.1. Classification (GTDB taxonomy): domain Bacteria; phylum Bacillota_I; class Bacilli_A; order Erysipelotrichales; family Erysipelotrichaceae; genus UBA6182. The sequence continues at coordinate 18,625 of DITO01000061.1, forward strand.
TTAATGGTGAATCTCATCTTGCGAAAGCTATTGATCAAAATAAAGATCAAACCTATTTCTTGGTTCAAATACCTAAAGATGTTCTATCAATGATTCTGTTTCCTTTAGGAGAAATAACTAAGGATGAAGTAAGAAGAATCGCTCTTGAACAAGATTTTGTGGTTGCTAAGAAAAAAGATTCAACAGGAATATGTTTTATTGGTGAGCGTCATTTCAAAGAATTCATGAGTAACTATATTCCTAAGAATGAAGGAAAAATTATCGATATAGAAACTAAGAAAGTGATTGGACAACATCATGGAGTGATGTTTTATACTCTTGGACAACGTAAAGGATTAAACATAGGGGGTGATCGAGGACCGTGGTTTGTGGTCTGGAAACATCTTAAGTCTAATCAATTAATCGTAGCGCAAGAACATCATCCTTATTTAAAGACAACTTCAGTCACTATTCAAAGAGTTAATTTGTTAAGTGATTTACTTACTTTTCCTATACAATGTCATGCAAAGTTTCGCTATCGTCAAGCTGATCAAGAAGTCGTATTAGATATGATTGATGATAAATTGATTGCTACTTTTCCACAAGGAATTAGAGCGGTGACACCTGGACAAGAAGCAGTATTCTACCTAAACCATGTTTGCATTGGTGGTGGTCAGATTGATGAAATCTTTTTGAATAATGAACCACTTAGAAGTTTGGTAGAAAAGGAAATTGCGGATGAAATTTAAAAAAGAATTTGAAAACTCAATCCCATTCAATTGGCAACAACCTGTACTTGCACTTATACTCTATGTTTTTGGATATCTTTTTTTAATACCAGAAATAACAGGACTTGCAATTGGTTTAGGATTTATAGCAGAAGGAGATGTTTTTCTTTTTAATGGAATATTAATAGGGTTACACCTCATATTAACAGTTTTAATTATGTCATCATTAGCAAATGAAAATGTAGAGAAATGGTCTTGGAATGTTCGCTTTAACGAAGTATTAAAACATGTGTTCTTTGTCTACATTTCTTTAATCGCAATTAATGCAATCATTAGTCAATTTACAGCACAATCAACAAGTGATAATCAAATGCTTATTATGGATGTCTTTAAACAAGCACCACTATATATCGTATTTGTAGCAGTAGTCTTTGCTCCAATAGTGGAAGAAATTCTATTTCGTGGGATTATTTATCGTACACTTAGATTTTACAAATTTAAGACGATTGCTTTGCTTATTTCATCTTTTCTATTTGGAGTTCTTCATGTCTATGAATCAATTCTAACAGCTCGCTATGAAGACTTGTGGTTTATCCTTGTTTATATGGCAATCGGATTGTTTATGGGTGTTATTTATGAAAAAAGTGGAGACATATTAGCTCCAATCGCACTTCACATGGTATATAACGCGATTGCAGTGTTAACACTGTTCTTTATATGATTTTAGATGTATTGGTCAAACACATTATTTATCAAACACAACATGGGTATGTTGTATTTAAGGCTGAACTTATTCCTCAGCAACAAGAAATTATGTGTGTCGGTCAATCAACAATTATACAGAAAGACATTGTATTCACGTGTGAGGGAGACTATGTTGAACATCCTACCTATGGGATGCAATTTGCATTCAAAAGCATCAAAGTTAGTGATCATGTATCACGAACACAAGCTACTTATACACTAAGACATTTAAGTCAAAAATCATTAACATATAAAGAAATCGATGATCTCATCGAATTTTTTGGTATAAACATTATTGAGGTCATGAGAAATTACTTAGATATCAATGATGTAATCTATGAAGATCTCTCAAAGAAACAACGAAAGAAAGTAAACCTTGTGTTAGAAGCATTACAACTTAAACCACAGGAGAGTATTATTGATATCTTAATGTTAAGTGGAGTTTCTAGTGTTATGGTAGCTAATATAAGTGCAACCTTTAAAGACGACATAAGTACAATCATTACACAAGATCCTTACGAACTTTGTCGTATTGATGGAATTGGTTTTAAAACAGCCGACAAAGTAGCTCAATTGTTTAATATTGACCATGATGATATTCGTCGCGAAAGTGCTATGATTTATGATGTGGTATCTCAAACAACCTTTCAAAAAGGAGACACCTACATGATGCTAAGTGATCTCATTAACTACTTAGCAGAGGTATCATTAACACATTCTTTTGAGTCTCTTTTTGAACATGCCAAGATGAAGCAATACATCATGATTGAAGAAGAAAGAGTCTATCCATATCAAACATACATGGCAGAAGTGTTCATTGATTCTTTCTTAAAGAGTAGTAAATCAAAGCCGATACAACTTACAAATCTTGAAGAACATATAAAAAACATAGAACATTCAATGTCAATAACACTTGATGAATCACAGATTGATGCAATTACCTCATTCTTAAATGAAGGTCATATGTATCTTACGGGTGGACCAGGAACCGGGAAGACAACGATTGTTAAGGCAATCTTACAGTTAATTGCATTAAGTGAAAATCCAAGAACAATTCATTTATGTGCACCCACAGGACGCGCAGCAAAGAGAATGAGTCAATTAACCTCAAACCCTGCAAGTACACTTCATTCACTTCTTCAGTGGAATAAAGAGTCTAATACGTTTTCTCGTAATGAATCTAATCCTCTTGTGGTTGATATTCTAATTATTGACGAGATGTCTATGATTGATGTTGTTTTGTTTGCGCAAACACTGCGAGCTTGTCCATCTCACGTCAAACTTTTACTCATTGGTGATCCTAATCAGCTTCCTTCAGTTTCTCCTGGAAATGTCTTACAAGATATTATGGATTCAAAGTGTATGCATGGAGTTTCACTTGAGTATATTTATCGTCAAAAAAGTGAATCTGATATTCTAAGATTAGCCCACGCAATGTTAGAACACACATGGCTAACGGATGTTAAAAATGATGTTAAACAATTTGAAGTTCATGCTAAAGGAGTAAAAGATCATGTCATTACTCTTGTTACTAAAGCACTTGATAAAGGCTATAGAATTGAAGATATTCAAGTCTTATCTCCTATGTATAAAGGGGTTGCTGGAGTTGATGCCTTAAATCATGCATGTCAGAAAGTGTTTAATCCTGCAAGTGAAGATAAACGTGAAGTCGCGTTAAATGGTCGTATATTTAGAGAATTTGACAAAGTCTTACAACTTAAAAATCGTCCTGATGATCATGTTTATAATGGTGACATAGGAATTCTTGTGGATGTAATTCATCCTTTTGAATCTGAAAATAATCAACTAACTCTTGTTGTTGACTATGATGGTCATTTTGTTGAGTATCAAGGAGATTACTTGAATCAGTTAACGCATGCCTATGCATTAAGTGTTCATAAATCTCAAGGTAGTGAGTATCCTATTGTTTTATTAATTGCTGTGAATGAGTATAAGAACATGCTTCAAGCGAGACTATATTATACTGCCATAACTCGAGCAGCAAATTCACTAATATGTATTGGTGAACAATCTGCTTTTGAAACTGCTGCTCATGAAGAGATGAAACTTGTAAGATTATCGACATTAAAGCAACGATTGATGCTTGAGAACTGATTGTAAATTGAGTATAATAAAACAAACGATGAAAAAGAATAGTAATTGTGATTGATTTGGTAGAGACAAGATGGTTGGTGAAAATCTTGATTCAACACAATGAAGCTACTTTGAAGTGAGATTAAACATCTACGGAAGGTCCCGTTATCGATCATAGAGGTGTGCTTTTTTAAAAAGCAAATCAGGATGGTACCGCGAATCGATTCGTTCCTGCAGTCAGGAACTTTTTTTATGGAGGCAACAATGAAATCATCAGTAATACGTCAAAAATTTCTAGATTTTTTTCAATCAAAAGGACATATGATTGAACCAGGAGCATCACTTATCCCGCACAATGATCCAACTTTACTTTGGATTAATTCGGGGGTTGCTGCTTTGAAAAAATACTTTGATGGATCAATTCGACCTAACAATCCTCGTATTGTGAATGTTCAAAAATCTATTAGAACTAATGATATTGAAAATGTAGGAAAGACAGCGCGTCATCATACTTTTTTCGAAATGTTAGGAAACTTCTCAATTGGAGACTATTTTAAAGAGGAAGCCATTGAGTACGCTTGGGAGTTCATGACAAGCCCTGAATGGATGGGATTTGATCCAAACAAACTATATGTGAGTGTTCATCCACTTGATGAACAAGCATATCGTATTTGGGTTGAGCAAATTGGGTTATCACCAAACAGAATTTTGAAGTCAGAAGAAAACTACTGGCAAATTGGAGATGGTCCTTGTGGTCCTAACTCAGAAATCTATTATGATCGTGGTGTCAAATATGATCCACAAGGACTAGGAGAGAAGCTATTCTTTGAAGAAATCGAAAATGATCGATATGTTGAAGTATGGAATGTTGTTTTCTCTCAATACAATGGTAAAGAAGGCGTAGATCGTGCCTTGTATGAGGAACTACCACAAAAAAATATCGATACAGGTATGGGGTTTGAGCGTCTATGCTGTGTTGCTCAAGGCGTTGAAACAAATTATGATACTGATCTTTTCATGCCAATTATTGAGGAACTATCTAAAAAATCTAAAGTCTCATATAAAGCATTTCCAATGGGATATCGTGTCATTGCAGATCACATTAGAACAGTAGTCTTTGCACTATCTGATGGAGCTTTGTTTGCAAATGAAGGCCGTGGTTATGTTCTTCGTCGAATATTACGTCGTGCTGTGCGTTATGGACTAAAACTTGGTATTAGTGGATTATTCTTGAAAGATTTAGTTCAAATTGTTGTTGAAAACATGAAGGATTTCTATCCTAATCTTGTTGATAAACAGTCTTTAGTTGAACGTTTAGTTGAAGCTGAAGAAAAACGTTTTAAAAATACATTAAATGATGGTGAAGCACTTCTTAAGCAAATGATGTCACAACTTGATGGTCATGCATTGAGTGGTGAACAAGTATTTACTTTATATGACACTTATGGTTTTCCTATTGAGTTAACCCAAGAAATTGCTGAAGAAGGGGGAGTATCTGTTGATCTTGAAGGATATGAGAAACACATGATGCAGCAACAACAACGTGCACGTGATGCTCGTACTAATGTTGAATCTATGAACACTCAGTCTGAAGCAATGCTTAATTTCACTGATCCAAGTGAATTCGTAGGATATTCAACAACTCACCACGAAGCGAAAATTATTGCCTTATTCAAAGACCAAGTGCGTGTTAATGCACTACAAGATGAAGGTTACATTGTACTTGATGCTACTCCTTTTTATGCAGAGAGTGGAGGACAGGTGAGTGATCATGGAGTTATCGTTATTGATGGAATTGAGCATGATGTTATTGAAGTGATCAAAGGTCCACATAAGCAACATTTCCACAAAGTTAATACTCCAATCGAAATCACAGAGGGAATGAGTGTTATTGCACATGTGAATGAGGTACAACGTAATGAGATTAAGAAACATCATACGCTTGCTCACTTACTTCAAAGTGCATTAAAACTTACATTAGGAACACATATCGCCCAAGCAGGATCTTATGTATGTGATGAATATACACGATTTGACTTTACTCATTTCGAAAAAGTTCAACCTGAGCAACTTCAAGCTATTGAAACATGGATTAATGAGCAAATCTTTGCTGCATATCCAGTTACGACTACAATTATGGATATAGAATCAGCAAAACAATCTGGAGCTACAGCACTTTTCTCTGAAAAGTATGATCAAAGTGTTCGTGTTGTGAGTATTGGAGAAGTTTCTAAAGAATTATGTGGTGGAACACATGTATCGAATGCTTCAATGTTAGGTCTTGCAAAAGTCATCTCTGAAGAATCAATTGGCTCAGGGGTTCGCCGTGTATTCATCAAAACATCCAATGCTGCACTTGAAGAGTATCAAAATTTAGAGAAGTCTTTGTTAACTATTGGTTCGATGTTGGGTGTAGTTAATGCAAATCAAATTGAGCAAAAAGTGATGCAAATTCTACTACAACTCAATGAAAAGCAAACTCTCATACAACAGTATGAACATAAGATGTTAAGAGAATATGCAACCAAGGTTTCACAACTCAAGTTTGAAGTGAAGAATCTAGCTTGTGTTGTTCATGTTGTGGATTCATCAATAACTTCTTCACTTAAAGGATTATCAGATCTTCTAGGTCATCAACATCATATTGATGTAATAGCACTAATCGAAAAAACTGAGCAAAAATTAAGTTATATTGTCTCAACTTCACAAAAAGCGGTTGAATTAGGTTATGATGCTTCTAGCTTAGTAAAAGAACTTAATACATTTACTTCAGGTCGTGGTGGTGGAAAGAAAGACTTTGCTCAAGGTGGAACAACAAGTGAAATTGACCCAAATTTGATTGTAGATCACTTAAAAGTTCATCTTAATCATTGATAAAACCTTTAAATGTCAAAGTATTTAAAGTAAAATGAAGCCAGGAGGCTGCTATGAATAAAGATAATACCATTGTTATGTCTGTTGAAAGTCTTAGAAAAGAACATATTCGACATGTGTTAAGTACAGTAGCTGATCTATTAAAAGAGCGTGGATATAATTCTGTGAATCAACTTGCAGGATATTTAATATCCAATGATCCAGCTTATATTTCCTCTTATAAAGGGGCACGACAACTTATTCAAGAAGTTGAAAGAAATGACTTGATTGAAGAGTTGTTAATGTTTTATCTCAATTCAAAATGAAGTACATTGGTTTAGATATTGGCAGTAAAACAATCGGTGTAGCCTCATCTTATGGAAGCATTGCATCGGTATTGACGACCATTAGATTTGAGCATAACGATCTCGCAACTGGTCTAAAGAAACTACTACAAAATGTTGATTTTTCACAGTGTGAGAAAATTATTATTGGATATCCATTACATTTGTCAGGTGATGTTTCAGAGAGCTCTCAAAGAGTAGATATTTTTGTTGAGCATTTCAAAGAATTGATTAATGTTCCAATTGAACTTGTCGATGAGCGATATTCTACATTGGAAGCATCAAATCTTCTAACTGAACTAAACATGAATCAAAGAAAACAAAGAAAGGTGATCGATCAAATAGCGGCTGTAATGATTTTACAACGGTATTTGGACACGGAGGTAAATATATGATTATTGATGAAGGTAAATTTATTGTCATTGATGATGAGAATAACGAAATTGAAATGAGTATCATCTTTACAATTAAATCAACAGTAACTCACCGAAATATTGTGTGTTACACTAATGAAAATGATGATGAAGAAGCACAAGCTTTCGCATCATATTATGATGAAGAAACAGGGGCACTAGAGCCTGTAGTTCTAGAAGAAGAATGGGAATTTATCCAGGAGGTTTTCGATGCCTTTAGTGAAGAAGAAGAAACAACCGTTAGCTAAGTCAGTTTTCTTAGTAGTCATATTTCTAATTGTGATTACTGGGTATTTTGCCTTTTCAACTTACCAATCTTTATCAGAACCTGTTAGTGAAACCTCTGAGCTTGTAAAATTTGAAGTTGTAGATGGGGACACTATGACCTCTGTTTTAGCTCGATTAGAAAATGAAGGACATATTCGAAACCGCTATGTTGCTCGATGGATGCTTCGTGATCAAGATTTTCTTGTCTATAAAGGAAACTTTATGTTAGATACATCTTTAAGTGTCAACGAAATGATGGCTGTCTTATCTAATCCAGCACAAGCTATACAAAATACGGTAAGAATAACATTACCACCAGGGTTTTGGGCTAAAGATATGGCAAAAAGAATCTCCACATTTACTAATGTAAGTGAGGAAGATCTTTTATCAGCATGGAATGATGAAACCTATGTTGAATCTTTGATTAGTGAGTTTTCTGTGCTTACAGAAGCGATACTTACAGGTAAAGATGATGTAAGAATACTACTTGAAGGATACTTATCGCCAAATACCTACGAATTTTTTGTTGATACATCAGTAGATGCCATCACACGAGTTTTGATAAATGAAACTCAACGTGTTTATACTACCCATAAAGTTGATTTTGATCAAAGTCAACGAACTATACATGACATATTTGTAATGGCATCAATTGTTGAATATGAAGCTTCAGAATTTGATGATATGAAAATGGTGGCAGGAGTATTTTACAATCGCTTAAACATAAATATGCGATTACAATCTTCAGTGACTGTTTGTTATGCTCTTTATGAGTTTGAAGATTGGCGTGACTGCGAAAGCTATGAGAATCAGCAAATCAGAAGCCCTTATAACACCTATGTTACAAGTGGCTTACCTGCTGGACCTATCTTAAATCCAAGTGAAACTGCAATATTAGCAACACTTAACTATGAACCATCACGTTATTTCTACTTTCTAGCTGATGTTTATGGAGATGGAACAGTTTACTATGCAGAAACTTTTGCACAGCATCAAGCAAACATTGATAAATACTTACGAAGATAGGTGAATTATGAAAAGACCCATTATTATAGGAATTGCCGGAGGTAGTGCTTCAGGCAAAACACTCATTTCTAAGCGATTAAAGAAAGCTTTTGAGTCAAGTAACTCAATGATCATCATTAAACAAGATGATTACTATCTTGACCAATCCAATATGGAAATGAGTGAGCGAATAAAAACCAATTACGATCATCCTTTTGCATTTGATAACGAATTGTTGGTTTCTCATTTAAAACACCTTATCAACAGGCAAGCAATTAACAAACCAACCTATGATTTTGTTAATCATACTCGAAGCGATCTTATTGAGCATGTACAAAGTGCTGATGTCATTGTTATTGAAGGATTGTTTGTCCTTGAGAATACACAACTAAGAGATCTTTGTGACATCAAGGTATTTGTTGAAACAGAAGCAGACATACGATTCATTCGTCGATTATCTCGAGACGTACATCAACGCGGGCGTTCACTTGATAGTGTTATTGAGCAGTATTTGAAAACAGTTCGTGTCATGCATGAGCAGTTCATTCAACCATCCAAAAAGTTCGCTGATGTCATAATTCCTGAAGGTGGTAAGAATGATGTGGCTATTGACTTGCTCACCACCAAGATTAGTAGTATCATTACACAAAACATGCTATAATTTCAAAGCGTTAGGAGATGACTATGAACTTAGAAAAAGTATATGTAACCCAACAAGGGTATGAAGATTTACTCAAAGAGTATGAAACACTCGTACACGTAACCCGTAAAGATGTCATTGAAGAACTTCAAGCGGCACGTGCTCAAGGTGACTTAAGCGAAAATGCAGACTATGATGCAGCGCGAGATCGTCAAGCACGTATTGAAGGGCGTATTCGTGAAGTTGAAACAATGCTTAACAATATCGAAATTATTGATGATAAAAAATCATCAAAAGTAATTCGTATTGGATCAACATTTACTATGTGTGAGCTTGTAAAAAACTCAAAGGGAAAACTCGTTGATGGTGAATCAGAACGTTTTACTATCGTCGGTTCAGTGGAAGCAGATCCATTAAATGGAAAACTATCTAATGTAAGTCCTTTAGCACAAGCTATTCTTGATCGTAAAGAAGGCGATGTAGCAACAGTAAACATTGATCAACCTTATGATGTAAAAATACTTACAATCGAATAGGAATTAATTCACTTAAATCATAAATTAAAACAGGAGGAACTATGAAAATCTATCCTGTTTTTTTCTTGTTCATGCTTGTTGCATGTGATCCTAATACACCTTATATAATAAGTCCTTCAGCAACAATGAATGTCTATATCAGTGGTGCTGTCAATACAGAGCAATGGATTAAAGTTCCAAATTTTTCTACTTATGAAGAGATTTTTCATTTAATAGACTTTGATGTTAATGCAGATGAAAATGCAATTCATCCATCTCAAATATTTAGACATAATGACATTATTGAGATTCCTTTCATAAAAGATACTCCTTGTATTGCAATCAATACTGCAACATTTGAAGAACTCATCACACTAAATGGTGTTGGTGAAGTTACAGCTAAGCGTATTTTAGATTATCGCACATCCTATGGATTCTTTAGATCTCTTGAAGATCTAATGCAAATTAAAGGGATCAAAGAAAAGACGTTTGATAAATTCAAACATCAGATATGTCTATAAAACCACAATTTATCCTTGCATTATTGCTTTATGTTGCAAGCAAGAATGGTGTTTCAATATTCGTGATTCTAACATTAATAATCACATGGCTTTGGATTGAAAAAGGGAAGTCATTCTTTATTATTTTAAGTTTTACACTGCTATACCTTATGACGTCATCAATTGAAAACCAATCGATACCTCCAAACCAATTCAAGTGTGTACCAGTAGTTAAAGTATACTCAACAGGAATGGAAATAGAAGTTAACTCTCAACGTTTTAGATCATTTGATATCACACCAAGTAGCAATGCTTCTAAAGTCTGTGCCATGATGCACTTTAAAGAACAACACATGTACGAAAGAAGGTTCATAGATCCACTTACTCGCTATCAACAATCCAATAACATACGAGGTACAGTAACTCTATCAAATATTGAAATTGTTGAACATTCATGGTTTGGTCGATTAAAACAAACCATTAGTGAGTGGATCTTTCCACATAAAGAAGAGGACCAGTTTTGGATGATTCATCACAGTGGATTATGGCTGACATCTCTAGTTTCAATACTTACATCTTTACTTCATTTAAAACTCAAACAAGGTCATGTTCACATCATAATTCATATGATACTTGTTTTCTTTTCATTCTTAATGTGGGATGCAAGAACAGTACGTCTTCTAATACAATCAAGTTTTCGATTATTAAAAGTGCCACCTACCATATCAAGTTATATTGCACTAGTGGGTATTATCGTATTATTTCCGTTTAGCGTAACTTCACTCGCATTTCTTTTTCCTTTGATTTTCTTAATGATTCGCATCAATCGTTGGCACAATATAAAACGATGGATTGTTCTTCTCTCACTCCAACAATGGATTTTTGCCTCATTCTCACCTTTATTTCTCATCTTATATGGAGTTCTAGGTCAAGTCATCTGGGGACTTCACTTAATCAATCGTATCTTTAATATCTCATATCTTATTTCTATGCTGAATCAGTTTTTAATCGTTGTTGATCAATCCTTTAAAGTTGTAGGTGGATTATCAGCGGGTGTATTCTTCTCGATTTTATTTTTACTATCACTTAATCCATTAAAAAGAAAGCAAAAAATATTGATTACATGTCTTATCCTAGTATTTTTAGTTCAGCCATCTCAATGGATATCTCAAGTTCACTTTATCAATATTGGTCAAGGTCATGCGACATTAATAAAACATAGAAATAAATCTGTGCTAATTGACACTGGAAAGCGTAGTCACTATGCTTATCTAAAACATACTCTTAATAGTCATCGTATAAGAACTCTTGATGCTCTTCTTATTACACATGATGATGATGATCATAGTGGAAGTGTTGAGCACCTTATGAATGATAAGATCATAACCACCCCATGGCCTCATAAGTCGTCTTGGGAAGCTAAAGATTTCATAGTTCAATCACTCTTAGATGAGCAATATGAAGATTCAAATGAAGATAGTGGCATATATTACGTTCGAATTCATAATTTAACACTACTTTTAACAGGGGATGCTTATCATGCACAAGAAAAGAAACTCATTGATCTTTATCACAATCTTAGTGTGGATGTATTATTAGTTGGTCATCATGGTTCTAGAACAAGTACTCATCCAGACTTCATTGCACACATAAAACCAACATTAAGCATTATTTCAGCACAAAATTCAATCTATGGACATCCTCATGTTGAAACACTTAGAACTCTACAAAAACACCAATCAATGATCCTTGAACTAGAAAAACATGGAGATGTCAGTATTTATATTCTTCCATGGTTTAAAGTAGTCTTATCAAGTGCAGGTGGATTTGCTATAATGAGGTAGTATGAAAACACTCGTCGTTGCTCACTCAAAATCTGATATCCATGATGTCATTAAAAAAGAAGTTAGTAAAACAATTGATCCTACAAATGTGGATTGGTTTTTTTATGATTTAAATGAAAATGATGTCGATGTGGATGATCTTATCCATCAATGCATTAGCTTAAGTATGTTTGATATGCCGCGAGTAATTCTCATCTATTTCAATGCAAATCATAAACGTAATAAAGATGTTGCGGAAGCATTACATTATATGGATGATGCAATCCTATGTTTTGTTGGTGTAGAAGGGAAGCGATTCTCAGCTCAAGATCCTATTATTTCAGCAATAAGCGTAGAAAAGAGACGCATTGAGATACAAGCACTTACACCTCGAGTAAAAAGTGACTTAATCCTTTCACTTCTCAAGCAATACAAAGTTAAGCTTAGCCCTTCACAAATAGAATACTTAAATACCGTATTATCCAATGATCGAAATCAAATTGAATCCGAAATAAATAAACTTTCTTTATATCCATCTGAGATAACTAACAGTACACTAAAAGTTCTTGTACGTCCTCAAATGAGTGATAGTGTTTTTGAACTGAGCAAAGCCATTATGAAAAAGGATTTAAATCAATCCTTTGGTCTATACCAAGACCTAATGCTTCTTAAAGTTGATCCTGTTGCCATTATTCCAATTCTAGCTTGGCAGTTAAGACTTATGCTTCAAATCTTTGAACTAAAAGCCCATGGGATGCCTGTAGCTTCCATGAATCAAGTACTTAATGAAAATCCATATTCCTTCGAAAAAGCATTAGAATACACACGCTTCACATCCCATCAAAGTGTAAAGCAATTATTAATGATGTTGTCTCATCTAGATGCAAACATCAAACAAGGCAAACAAGACAAAAAAATAGGATTCGAGCGATTTTTGCTAGAAAGCGTGAGATAAATGGAATCATTAAAAGAACTCTATAAAATTGGTCCTGGACCATCAAGTTCACATACATTAGCTCCTATGCGAGCATGTGAACTATTTAAAGAACATGTAAGTGATGTTACATATTATGAAGTAGAACTATATGGTTCATTATCATTAACCGGTAAAGGACATCAAACAGACTACATTATTGAAAAAACATTAGCCCCTGTACCAACTCAGGTTATCTTTAAAATGGATTGGGATTATGATTTTCCATCAGGTTTAATTTTAAAAGCTTATAAGAATGAGCAATGTATTCTTACATGGGTTGTTTACTCTTTAGGTGGGGGATCCATTAAGATACTTAATACTGACTATGATTTTCAAAAGTCAATATATCCTCAAAAGTCACTTTGTGAAGTCTATCACTTTTGTAAAGAAAATAAGTTAACCTTACCTCAATACATCTATCATTATGAACCTGATATAAAACCGTATTTAGAAGACATCCTTATGGCTATGTTTCAATCAGTTCGTGAAGGCTTAAAACAGGAAGGATTACTTCCAGGGACTCTAAAACTTAAGAGAGTTGCTAAGGATCTTTATTTTAAAGCTTCTCACAGCACCTCAGAAGACAAAGGAAAGCGTTTAAGACTGATGGCTTACTCATATGCTGTCAGTGAGCAAAATGCCTCAAATCAAATGGTAGTCACTGCTCCAACAATGGGAGCATGTGGAATATTGCCTTCACTTCTTTATTATGCATATTATGATTTAGGTTTTGAAAAACATCGACTTATCGATGGTTTAGCTGTAGCAGGTATCTTTGGTAATCTTATTAAAACAAACGCAACGATTTCAGGAGCGATTGGGGGATGTCAAGCTGAAGTAGGAAGTGCATGTTCTATGGCCGCTGCCGCAAAGGCATTTCTTGATGGTCATTCGATGAAAGTGATTGAAAATGCGGCTGAAATAGCAATGGAGCATCATTTAGGATTAACATGTGATCCAATTGCAGGATATGTCATGATTCCTTGTATTGAGCGTAATGCAGCGGCTGTGCTTAGAGCATTTGATGCAGTTTTCATGTCAGCAACGCTATCAGATTTTAAAGATAATGTTGTTGGGTTTGATGAAGTAGTTTCTACAATGAATTATACAGGTCAAAAACTAGTCATAGAATTAAAAGAAACATCCCTTGGTGGATTAGCAACAATCGTTAATGTTGATAAAAAAAGTGTTTAGTCTTGAGGACTAAACACTTTTTTCTAGTGCATTGAAAGCTTTTGCAAATCTTGCTTTTTGACGAGCAGCATAGTTCTTGTGGTAGATTCCACTAGTGACTGCTTTGTCAAGTTTAGAATTCAATGTGTTAAGGGCGTTAATAGCACCTTCTTTATCTTGTGCGGAGATAAGTTTAATCACTGATTTCATCGCAGTTTTAAGTGCTGATTTTTCAGAAGTGATTGCCGCTGCTTTTTTCACGTTAGTGAGTGCGCGTTTCTTCTGAGATTTGATATTTGGCATACGATCCTCCTTAATTGCTTTTTTATTATAGCAACACCAACATCAAATTGCAATGATAAGGTGATGTGCGTT
>DITO01000069.1 GCA_002422065.1 Erysipelotrichaceae bacterium UBA6182
TAAAAAATGACTTAAGTCTAAGAAATGAGCCATCTTCAAATTAACGAAAATTACTTTAAGAATTCAGGCTACTTGTAAGGCTTCATTTGAATATGTTGAATTGGTGTATTTAAAGTTTATAATATATTGGACGATATTTCTTTCATCCAATTTGGGGGACTTGTATTATGCTAAAGAGAAATCCGATTACATTAACTGCATATGCTTTTTTATTATTACCAATTCTAATTTTTCTTTTAAATTGGATAAAATGGTTTATTTCCATACCATTGATCGTGGCTATCATTTATGGATTTTATCAAGTTATAAGTGAAAATGAACCTAAAGACTTTATTCGTTTTAGTCTAACAAGAAAGAACGTAGTTATCTTGGCAATTATTTTTGGTTGGGTAGCATTATCGGGTGTTGGTGGCTTGGCTTGGCAGAATCGATGGGATCATATGTTTAGAAATGCAATTTTCAATGATCTTGTCAACTATGCATGGCCTGTTATGGATTTCTCATTGGAAACGACGAGAACATTGGTATACTATTTTGGTTTCTGGTTGCCAAGCGCTGGATTAGCAAAGTTATTTGGTAATATCTCAGTTGGATATATTTCATTGTATTTTTGGACAGTTTTTGGTGTCATCCTTGCAATTTTGCTGATATTCAATTGGTTGAAAAAGATTAGTATAAAAGTTGTTTTAGTTTTTATTTTCTTCAGTGGATTGGACATTATTTCTTATGTTGGAGTCTCATATCTTCAACAAGGGCTAAGTTTATCTCAAATATTAATAAATCTCCGTAACTGGCAACATCTCGAATTAATACTTGAAATCGTTAATGCATCATCAAACACAACTTTATTATTTTGGCTCTACAATCAAATCGTTCCTTTTTGGATAGGGTTTATGTTGATTCTATCGCAACGAAATAATAAGCATCTTATTTTTACTTTTTCACTATTGATACTGTACTCCCCATTTCCTGCTTTCTCCTTGATACCTTTTATTATTTACAAGATGCTTAGTAATGTTGATTTCAAGTTTAAGTACTTTAGTGAGAGCTTTGTAAAGCTCTTTAAGTCAGCATTCACAATAAGTAATATAAGTGGTTTCACCTTACTGATCTTAGTTAGCTTATTTTTCATGTCTGGTAATGCAGTCAATACAATCTGGTTCTTCCCGCTGGATTTTGGAGTCATCAGGGGAATATTGATTTTTCTTACACTTGAATTCTTCGTATTCTTTCCGTTTATATGGCCGCAAATACAAAGGAATTTTGGATATTGGGTTATTTTCATTACGACGGTTTTGTTTAGTTTTGTAGTTTTAGGCAAATGTTGTGATTTTGCATGGCGTACCAGTATTCCTTTGACTTACTTCACAATGCTTCTAATCTTGCGAGAACTGGTTGAATTAAAGAATATGAGAACCGTTAAAGTATTTTACCTAATTATCATTTTATCGATAGGTGCATTTACTCCTACAATGGAAATAATGCGAACAATTTCAAAGACTAAACATATAATTCGAGGTGACATTCAAGAACCATTAATTAGTGATGGATTGTCATCTGTTTTCGATACGAACAATTCTCTAAAGGATCTTTTCGTAGGATCTAAAGACAGTTTCTTCATTGATAATTTGATTAAGAAATAAGTTCATTTGATATAGTATCTTATCAGTTAACCATTAAATTTAAGATAGGATCAGGAATGAATTAAATTGAAAAATGACTATTCGCTTAAATAATGAAAGTATAATGGATTCCTTTAATCAGTACCTCCACAACATGTAAAATCTTAAATAGGAGATTATGATATAATCTAATTGTTATGAAACTATCAATCATCGTACCTTCATATAATGAAGAGAAATCGCTCCCTATCTTTTACGAAGAACTGTCAAAAGTCCTAGATAATCTAGATTATACTCACGAAGTAATCTTTGTGAATGACGGTTCAAAAGACAAGACACTAGAAATATTGAATCAGTTAAAATCAATAGACGAAAGAATCACAATCATAGATTTCAGTCGTAACTTTGGGAAAGAAGCAGGCATCCTAGCGGGTCTTCGTGAAAGCTCAGGAGATTTAATTGCAATCATGGACGCGGATCTTCAAGACCCTCCCTACTTACTACCCAAGATGATAGATGAAATTACCCAAAATGGTTTTGATAGTGTTGCGACGTATCGAGTAGACCGCAAAGGGGAACCACCAATTCGTAGCTATTTTGCTCGTAAGTTCTATCAACTCATTAATCGTGTCAGTGAAGTAGAAATTGTTGATGGAGCACGTGATTATCGACTGATGACAAGAACAATGGTTGATGCGATATTATCGTTAAGTGAATATCATCGTTTTTCGAAAGGGATATTTGCTTGGGTTGGGTTTAAAATAAAATATCTGGCATTTGAGAATGTCGAGCGCATTGCAGGTGAAACAAAGTGGAACTTTTGGAAACTTTTTAAATATGCTATTGAAGGTATCGTAGCTTTTACAACCGTTCCGCTTCGAATATCGATGATGTTTGGTATCTTGGTTTCAATAATGACTTTTGTCTATATGGTTTATGTTGTCATTAAAGCGCTTTTGTTTGGTGATCCAGTTGCAGGTTATCCATCTATGATGACGATTATTTTGTTCTTAGGTGGCATCCAGTTATTATCAATTGGTGTTTTAGGTGAGTATTTGTCTAAAACATATATGGAAGTAAAGAATCGTCCAAACTACATAATCAAACGAAAATATTAGGGAAAAGATATGATTAAAAATGAAATGCAGCGTCATTATCTGGCGTATAAAAATGAATACGACCAGGCAGTCTTGAGGGTGTTGGAAAGTGGTTGGTACATCACAGGCAATGAACTTAAACAATTTGAAGAGAACTTCGCAAACTATGTAGGTGTCAAACACTGTGTGGGCTTAGCCAATGGATTGGATGCGTTATGGATTGGTATGAAGCTCTTAGGCATTCAGGCAGGGGATGAAGTCATTGTGCAGTCTAACACGTATATTGCGACAGTCATGGGCATTACCATCAACCATGCGACGCCTATTTTTGTGGAACCCGATGAGACCTTTAATTTTGATGTAAACAAAATTGAAGATAAGATCACAAGTCGCACTAAGGCGATTTTAGTAACACATCTTTATGGACAAGCAAGCAACATGCGTGCCATCAAAGACTTGTGTGACAAGTATCAATTGTTTCTTGTGGAAGATTGTGCACAGAGTCATGGGGCAAAGTTCGATGGAACAATGACCGGTGCATTTGGAGACTTAGCATGTTTCAGTTTCTATCCGACAAAAAATCTGGGCGCATTTGGCGATGGTGGGGCTATAACCACACCTCACGATGATTTGTCTCAAAAAATTAGAATCTATCGAAACTATGGAAGTGAGAAGCGTTATTACAATCAAGTAGTTGGTATTAACTCACGTTTGGATGAAATGCAAGCGGCACTTTTAAATGTCAAGTTAAATATGCTCGATCACCTGAACAGTGATCGGAAGCATTTAGCTGATCTTTATTTGACAGGCATCAAGAATCCTGAGATTAAATTACCAAAACGTGAGATGGGTGCAGATCATGTTTGGCATCAATTCGTAATCCGTTGTGATGAGAGGGATCAATTAATTGAGCACTTGAATAAACACGGTGTTCAAACCATCATTCATTATCCAATTCCACCACATCTTTCTGAAGCCTATCAAGAGCTAGGCTACAAAGTAGGGGATTTCCCTATTGCTGAGGAGTTCGCGAATACTGTTCTCTCATTACCATTGTTCGATGGAATGCGTGAGGATGAGATTCAGGTCGTTATCGAGGCTTTGAATGCCTTCAAGTCATCATGATTCGTTTGAGAAGACTTAAAACCGAAGATGCGATTGGCATGTTAGAATGGATAAATGATATAGAAATCAACCAGTTTTTTACATTCGCTTATCGAAAATTCGACATGGCTTCAGTTTTACAATTCATTAATGAAGCGAATAAAACAGAAGTGAACCATCATTATGCCGTTGTAGATGAAGAAGATATTTATTTAGGCACAATCAGTTTAAAAAACGTCGATCACATTAATCGACATGCAGAGTATGCAATTGCGATGCGTAAATCGATGCAAGGTCAGGGAAATGGTGAAACAGCCAGTCGAATGATACTTGATGTTGCGAAGTACGAATTAAAACTGCATAAGGTCTACTTGAACGTTCTAACTCATAACACCGTAGCCATTCATCTCTATGAGAAGATTGGGTTTAAGCAAAAAGGCATATATGAAGACCATGTTTTGAAACAGGATGGTTATCATGACTTATTCTATTATGAGATTATTTTTAGTGAGGACACACCATGAACCATCGCATCATAAAATTCAATCAAAAAGGAGATGATCGAGGACATTTGGTCATCGTTGAAGGTTTGGTCGACATTCCTTTCGAAATCAAACGTATCTTCTATATCTATGGTTCAGATTCACATGTAATCCGTGGCAACCATGCCAATCGAAAAAGTGAGTTCGTATTGATCAATGTGAGTGGGCAATCTAAAGTTAAGGTCGATGATGGTCGTTCAACAGAAATCATTGAACTCAATGAACCTCATATGGGAATCTATTTACCGTGCATGTTGTGGAAGGAAATGTATGACTTCTCAGCAGATTCCGTTCTATTGGTATTAGCGAGTGAAGTATATGACCCTCAAGAGTATATCCGTGATTATGAGGCTTATCGAAATGAGGTCATCAAATGAGCAAACTTTCGATTATAATTCCTGTTTATTACAATGAAATGAATTTGCATGATCTCTATGAAGATCTCTTTACCAAAGTTCTGCAACATTTAGAAGATTATGAATTGGTGTTTGTCGATGATGGATCTCAAGATGCGTCCTATGCAATCATCCAAGAGCTTATTCAAAGAGATTCTAGAATTGTAAGCTTGAAGCTATCACGCAATTTTGGTTCACACGCGGCCATTCTTGCGGGACTTAACCATTGCACAGGCGACTGTGCTGTCATGAAGACAGCTGATTTACAAGAGCCCTCATCTATGATTTTAGATATGTATGCGAAATGGCAAACTGGAAACAATGTTGTTCTAGCGATCCGTTCTGATCGTGAAGAGAGTGTATTCCAGTCTCTCTTTTCAAATCTGTATTATCGTATCATGCGTCGTTATGTCCTTAAAAACATGCCGTTAGGCGGTTTTGACTGTTTTTTAATCGATCGTAAGGTTATTGAAGTATTGCGATTGATGGATGAAAAGAACACATCCTTGATGGGGCAGATTTTATGGGCAGGTTTCAAGACCGATTCCATTTACTATAAACGCTTGAAACGTGAAAAAGGAAAATCACGTTGGACATTGCGAAAGAAAATCAAATTGGTCATTGATTCCGTATTGAGCTTCACTTATCTCCCTGTCCGCTTTATGACTGTAATTGGTTTGATCTTCTTTTTGGGATCAGTAATCTGGGCGACTTTTATAATTTACCAACGCATTTTTGGTGGTATCGCTGTGGAGGGATGGACAACATTGATGGCATTTAATTTGTTTGCATCAGGCTTGAATTTATTGACCCTTGGAATCATCGGTGAGTATCTCTGGCGTAACTTCGATGCGACCCGTCCTCGTCCAACGTATATCGTCGAAGAAAGTAATAGTTCCCGACATGATGGAAAATAGTCCACTTGTTTCAATCATCGTCCCAATCTATAATGTCGAAAACTATTTGATTAAATGCTTGGATTCATTGGTCAATCAAACATATTCGAACATTGAAATCTTAGCTGTCAATGATGGGAGTCTAGATCGAAGTGCACAGATTGTTGAGGAATATCAAAAGCAATTTAAGCAATTAAAACGCTTTGATAAAATGAATGGTGGATTATCGGATGCACGTAATTACGGAATTGAACATGCTTTAGGTGAGTATCTGCTCTTTATTGACAGTGATGATTATGTAGATGTCACGATGGTTGAAAAGCTCGTACAAGCAGCTTTGATTCACAATGCTGATATTGCGGTATGTGACATGGAGTATGTGTATGATACGGGTGAGCGTAAGTTTTCAAGTGGTGGAGTATTCCAAATAGGAAATGTCAAAGAGAAAGTAGAGCTATTCAGCATCAATAACAGTGCCTGTAATAAACTCTTTAAGCGATACATATTTGAATCTAATCAATTCATCAAAGGCATCTGGTATGAAGACTTGGCTACGATACCAAAGTGCTGTTATGAAGCAAATCAGATTGTTAAAGTAGACGAAGTGTTGTATTTCTATTATCAACGTTCTAACTCGATCATTCATACAGAAAATCCAAAGGTATTTGATATCTACTTAGCTTTAGAAGAGTTGAAACGTTTTCTTATAGAAAAGAACGATTATCATCGTTTTGAGAGAATCATGAGAAAAATGCTTGTTGTTCAGGGCATCGAACTCACTAACTTGAGAATCAAATCCTTTGATAATCATGTTATCGATTATTTTAAAATCAATCACGAAAAGGCGAGTACTTTATTTCCTTCTTGGTATTGGGATTCACATGTTTGGGAATCCGGTGTCAAAAAATGGATTGCATTTACATTGTTTAAATTTAAGCAGTTTAGTATTTTAGAAAAACTATACAAAAAGACGGTCTAGTGAACCGTCTTTCTTTTCTTAAATTCAAATATGAATAAAGCAATGTAGGTAAGTATCGAAATTGTACTAATGATGAATCCTAGTTTAAATCCTTCTGGTACAAAATACATATCAATCACGTTTTCGCCTGCTTGAATTGGAATACCAATGAATCCACCATTGACTTGATATTTCTTCACTTCTTGTCCATTGATTTGAATCTTCCAACCATCATCGTAAGGAAGTGTTAAGACCATGAATGAGGATGCATCGCTTTCAATCAAACCATGTAACTGGTTATCGTAATAACTGATATTCTGCATGAAAGATCGATTCTCACTTTGTAAATATGCCTTGATTTCAGGGTAGTCTTTGGCTTTGACCACAAGTAAATCGTTAAGAATAGCAGTGTCGTTCGTATACTTCTCATCTAATACTGAATAAGTTGTAACATCTGTGTAACTAACACCTAACGAACGGTAGCGATCATTCGCATAAATCATGAGAGAACCACGATATTGATCATTGATCAGCGTGAAATCTCGATGTGGTAATTCACTTTCATTGGTGACGATAGCGTATTTTACATTCAGGAAGTCAATTAGATGAGGATCTTTTATATTGAAAATCCAATTACTTTCAAAATCCTTAACTTGAGGGGCTATGTTTTTCAAATCATTGAAACTGGGTGAATACGTTGAGTCATAGGTCATCAAGCCATTTAGTTGGTAATGTATGTTCATATTATGGCTATATGACCAGTAAAGAGACTCATGAGGTACGTATACACGATAATACAAGTTAGGATTATTAGCGTCCAGACCATTTAAATAATTATTTAGTTCGTTCGGATAAGATTGGAGAACAGAAGTAGCACGCTTCGTGAATTCCCATGTCACATCTTTATTCATTCGATTGAATGCGACATTATAAGAAGCGAAACCTGCAAGTTCAAGAAAGCTTAATAAAATCAAGAGTACAAGTCTATGTTTATTTCTTTGAAGTATAAGCATAACCGTCAAGCTAATTATAAAGAAGTTAATCCCATAAATCATAAGGGTTCTTGGAAACGTTTCAAATAGAGTTGCTAGAGCATTAAGTTCATAGATCCGATATAGAAGAACAGTTAATCCAAGAGAGAGGTACAGCACAAGTGTTCCTATCAAAACTTTCACATTTAAATGATCCAATTGTGACAAATATCGATTTGATACAAGAATATTGAAAATGATGAATAGGAAAGACCAACGAAAAGAGGCTTCACTGAATCCATGCATGATTGATCCTCCCATCGGAAAGATCAATATAATAATCATCACTAAATACGCGATGATTGTCGCATTCTTGAATTGCTTATCTTTATCCCATATTACTTGGGGAAGAAGAAGTGAGCTAAGTGAACCACCCCACAACAATAATTCACGTGTTGTATGATAGCCCGTTTCAAAAGGATTTTGTAAATATATATAAGCATGGGTAGGTGTAAATAATGCGACCAGTTGATGTAAATAGATACGAGCCATATAAAACAGATCATTGAACCAGAATCCGCCAACTCGATCACTTCCAAACATATACAAGACTGTTGGTATCGTTAAGACACTCGTAATGAGCACACCTAGAAAATAGTAAGCTATGATGATTAATGTGGATGGAATGAATTTCTTGAAACCTTTGTTTATTAGATAGTATCGATATGAGAAATATATGACTGTGAATAGACTTAATGAGTAAAATAAATAATAGTTTGTAAACAACAAAATAGCGGTTGCCGCAATGAAAAGAAGCTTCTTCTTATTATTTAGATATGCTTCTATTCCAATTAGATACAATGGTAATAATGCATAGAATGACGCGAACGAAAGCTGTCCAATAAAGAAAATTACCCAAGAAGACAAGGCGTAGCTTAAAGAACCAATGATATTAACTTTATGATTCGAATTGAGTTTTGAAAGGTAAAAATAGAATAGGCTTCCGGATATAATCACCTTGATTACAGTTTGAATTTCAAAAATCGTATAAAAATGAGCAGGGAACCAAAGTGTTAGATAATTGAAAATATCACCAAGAACATAAAAACCTTTTGAAGCCCAGAAGTTATTACCTAGAAACATTTTAAAAGAATAAAAAGGAAGGGTACCGTTCTTGATTAAGTTGCTGATACTGACCAGATTTTGAAGCTCTGAGTAAAAAGCATACCAAGATGGCTTGAGATCACCTCCATATTCAAGAGGTATGTTTAGTATGATATATGGCCCAATCATGAGTGCTAGACTAGCAATCAATAATCCAAGTAATAACCAATAGTTTTTAAAGAAAGTAGATTTCATTGTAATTCCCCATTTATGTCTATTTATTCCAATCTTCATTGTAGAAGACCAAACGAACATCAGGCTTTATTCCAAAGTAACGTCGGAAGACATCCATATGATAGGCATCCCATTCTTCAATATCACCTGAATGAATTGAGTAGGAAGGATAACGAACCAGCCACGCTTCTTTAATTTCTGGATGATCTACATAATAATCAATCTGTGACTGTCTAAGTTGTGTCACCTCAGAAACGAAACGATATTTATCATAGTAATTTAGGCTCATTCTACCGATTAGTAGTAAGAGAATAAATGATAAACAAAATCGGCCCCATTTAATGCTAAGCTCTTGAAACAACAAAGACGTCAATCCTATGATGAAGTAAACTGTATATAAACTAGAGCGATAGCTAAAAATAGGGGACAACAGCATTGCACCATTAGTCAATCCTGCAAATAACAATAGGAATAAGGCGATTTGTCGCTTCTCACCTTTCAAAGCAGAAAAGATGACGAAGAAGATGTTTATCGTGTAAATTGGCCAGAAAACCAAGTTAAACATGGACTGGTAATCTGTTAAGAAGTTTAGATTGAGTCTACTCAATCGTTGACTCAAAGTAAGACTCATACTTGAGAACATTGCAATAAAAAGTATTAAAGGTGAAACAAGACTAAATATTTTATTTTTTTGTGTTTCATAATAACGTTTAGCTAAAACAATCAGCAAGCCTAATGAAAAGAACAGTACAAGATAACGATGTTCAACGAACGTGAAACGAATTAAATTTGGATAGTTAATGGTGATCTGATCCATTAAACTAAGATTCAACCAATCAGGATGGTCCCGTAATAATCGCAAATTCGCTCCAGGCGAGAGACGTAGAAGCAAAAAGGATATTAAACTAATTGCTGAATAGAAGCCAAGTGAAGGATTCCATTTTTTAGTTTTAAAATTAGTATAAACACAAACAAGTATGTTCATAGCTAGTAAAGCTGCAGAAATGTTCTCCATACTCATGCCTATGATAATTAAACAAGCCGTATTGAAAATCTGCTGTGCAACATTTGTTTGCTTATTATCCAAAACCAAGTGTTTTAGGTTATATAGATACATCAGGCTAAGTGAGAGTGGAATCACATAGGTAGTTCCCATGAGCCACGTGTATGTTTCCATCCTAAGCTCATCTTTTACAGAAATCATCAGAAAGATGATAAGCGGTAAGGAAATGAGCTTCTTGTTTGTATTTGTTAATAGAAATAGGAATAAGTAGATTGAAGAAAATAAAAATGGATTTAGTAAGTTCCAAAACCACTTGTTCGGTGTCACTAAAAAACCATACAATTCTGAAAAAAAACGACCTGACCATGTAAAATAAAACTCAAAGGCAAGTTTGAATGGATTGTAAAGTTGACCATTAACAGCATAACCCCAATCATCACCTGCTAAGGGGCTAAGATATGAGATCATAAGGAACAGTGCGAAAACAAATACCACAGAAAGGCCAAGCCCGATATTTAGTGAGCGTTTCATGGAATCTCCTTTAAACATACTTTATTCTAAACTAAAGTGCTTTTATAAGAAAGCTCTGTTTAAACTTGTTG
>DITO01000143.1 GCA_002422065.1 Erysipelotrichaceae bacterium UBA6182
CTTTTAGTTTTTATCGGTTGTAGAATTCAACAACGAGTGATTCGTTGAAGTCGTTTGCAATCTCATTTCTTTCTGGGAAGTGCAATAATTTAGCAGTACGGTTGTCTTTATTTACATCTAAGAAAGTTGGAACAGCACGTCCACTCGCAAGAGCTTCTGTGATGATATCAAATTTAACTGATCCTTCTTTGAATGAAATAACTTGTCCTTTAGCTACTATGTATGATGGGATATCAACTTTAGCTCCATCAACAAGCACGTGACCGTGGTTTACAAGTTGTCTTGCACCAGCACGTGTGTTAGAGAATCCAGCACGATAAACTAAATTATCAATACGTGATTCAAGAACTCCTAAGAAGTTATGACCGTGGACACCTTTAATCTTAGCTGATTTCAAATAAGTGTTGTAGAATTGTCTTTCTGTAACACCATAAGTGAAACGAATACGTTGCTTCTCACGAAGTTGTAGCGCGTAGTTACTAAGTTTACCACGACGGGCATCTTTAGCAGCACCAGGTGCATTTGTACGTCTTAAATCGGTAGGACGTTCTGTCAACATGAATTCATATCGACGGGACTTTTTGGTTAATTTACCAATAATTCTTGCCATTGTATTCCTCCTTGTGTTTTATGGCTCATAAAACAACAACAGGGTGCCTTCTTATTAAGATGTGTTTATCCTATTCATTTCGCCCTAGCAGAGGGTTACTTTGGGGTGACCAATTGGTTTGATAAACGCATAGCCTTAATACTAGCTCACTTCTGCTATTATTAAACGCTAGTGAATAATAACACATCAGTTGTCTACTGTCAATTTATCAAACAATGCTTCACAATTATGGTACAATAGTCATGAGGTTTTTATGGAACAATTACTTAACTATCTACAAAATGATTTTGTGTTTTATGGGCTAATAGCAGCACTTCTTTTAGTTGTTTTAATCTTGCTCTTACAATTTGTTCGAAAAGCTCGATTAAGGAAGAAATACAAAGACCTTGAAGTTCAAGTTACGACATTAAGAACAATTCCATTACAGTTTAAAGTAAATAAAGCTATTGCACTTGCAAAGGTTAATGATGCTCTTTTACCTTCGGTAAAACATGCGAGTGAAACGATTGAAATCATAAATAAGCAGTTTGGTGTACTCACATCAATTATGTCTGATACAGAAGATGAGATACTATATGGTTCACTTTCTAAATCAATAAGTTTTTTAGATGATGCTTTTGCAACGATTCAAGAGTTAACACCTTTAGTTAATGATTTAAACAACAGTTTAGATTTACTTTTAGAAGATGAGTTTGAACAACGAAGTGAAATTACTTCTATTAAAGAGACGTTCATTCATTGTAAGAACTTCATTGCTACAAAGAGTAATGAGTTGTCAATATCTCTCGATACACTTACATTGACTGTTGGTGAAATAGAAGTCATGTTTGAATCTTTTGAATCATGGATGGCTGCATCTGAATTTGAAAAAGCACGTTTAAAAATGGTTGAAATTCATCACACTGTGATTGATTTTGAAAAAAGAGTTCATTTACTACCAGAATTAATCAAAGATTGTAAAGGTAGAATACCTGTTTTAATGGAAGACCTTTCGAAACTTTATGCATCGTGCCGATCCAAGAATATTCCAGTAGAACATTTGATGATTCCTAAGAATTTAGAGTTAATCTCTTCAACACTAAAAGAAGATTTAGCACTACTTCGTAATGCTCTAGTTGAAGATGTATCTAAAAACAATCAAGAACGCCTTAAACGTTTAAGTCAAATGAAGGAATCTTGTGCCCATGAAGTGGCTGCATATGATCAAGTTTATGCACTTCTTTCCAATATTGATGTCATGTTACCAAGTATTGAACTTAAAATGAACGATCTTGATTATGCATTAAACGCATTAAAACAACGTTATCAAACTAATCCAAAAACATTTGATATCTCATTACATAAGAACACGTTAGATAAAGTAAAAGTTAGTCTTGAGGAGATTGAAAAATCTATCAAGGATCAAATACCATTTTCTACCAGTGTATCACTTGTGAAAGATACATCTTCATTAGCATCTTCATTATTAAAAACACTTGATGATGCAATAACAACTTTAAAATCATTAAAAGAAGATGAAGAGCGAATTCGCAAACAACTTCTAAAATTGCATTTGATTGTGAATGAAATTAAAGTTAAAATAAAAAAGCATCGTTTACCAGCTATTTCTGACTCATACAGTGGTGATTTGAATAAAGCTAAGCAAATGACAGTTCTAATTAATCAATTACTTGAAAAAGATCTCATTGAATTACCTCGTTTAAATCAACTCATGAATGAAGCAATTGATTATATTTATGCACTATACAATAATGTCAATAACATTGTTGGTATGGTTGAAATGATTGAAAGTGCGATAGTCTTTGCTAATAAATATCGCAGTCATAGTCCAACACTTGACTCAGAACTTAATCGAGTTGAACTAAGTTTTAGAAATGGGGAATATACAGTAGCACTCAATCAGGCACTAAAAGCAATTGAGAAATTACACCCCAACAGTTTTGAAAAATTAATTACGAACAACGCAAAGAGTGCTCAATAAAGACAATGATTGACATTGTCTTTTGTTTGAAAAGCCAACTAGGAGAGTCCCATGCCATTTGAACAATTATCACAACGTTTATCGAGTATTATTTCAAAAATAAAAGGTACAAGTACCCTTGATGAAAAGAATATGGAAGGAATGCTTCGTGAGATTCGTCTTGCGCTTTTAGAAGCAGATGTTAATCTTACTGTTATTAACAAGTTTCTAACTCGTGTTAAAGAGAAATCATTAGGTATTTCATTAAATGCTAAAGTCACACCATCTAATATGGTTGTTAAGATAGTTCATGATGAAATCATTACAATATTAGGTCAAGAAGCTTCAACACTTGTATTTAATACACCCATGATGATTGTAGGGATGGTAGGTTTACAAGGTTCAGGGAAGACAACTTCCATAGCTAAACTAGCCAATTTCATAAAAACTAAACATCAAAAAAAGGTGTTACTTGTTGCTGCTGACTTACAACGTCTAGCTGCTGTAACTCAACTTAAGACTCTCGGTGAAAGTATTGGAGTTGAAGTCTTTTCAGTCGAAAATTCAACCCCACAAGACGTTGTTGATCAAGCATTATCCTATGCAAGAATTCAAGGATTTAATGCCGTTCTAATCGATACTGCTGGACGTTTATCTATTGATGAAGAACTCATGAATGAGTTATCGATATTAAAACAAAGAGTTGATTTCACAGATGTATTATTATCAGTTGATGCGATGAGTGGACAAGATATTATTAATGTTGCTCAACGATTTAATGAAACAATTCCATTAACAGGTATTTTTGCGACAAAATTTGATAGTGATTCTAAAGGTGGTGGGGTATTCTCAGTAGTTTCCTTAACAAATATTAAAGTTAAGTTTGTTGGGGTAGGAGAAAAAATAGAAGACCTAGAACTATTCTATCCTGATCGCTATGCTAATCGCTTATTAGGAATGGGTGATATTGTATCACTTGTTGAAAAAGCACAAGAAAACATTGATCAAAAACAAGCGATGAATGTTGCTCAGAAAATGATGAGTGGACAGTTTGATTTCAATGATATGCTTGAACAAATTAATCAAGTAAGTAAAATGGGTTCTATTAAGAATATGATGAAGATGATTCCAGGGGCTAGCAAAATGATGCCCAATATTGATGATGATGTTGCTCAAGCTAATATAAAGAAGACAAAGGCAATAATTCAATCAATGACTAAAGAAGAACGTGCTAATCCCTCACTTCTAAAGCAACCTAGAAAAGAGCGTATTGCCAAAGGAGCAGGACAACCTCTACTTGTGGTCAATCAAACCATCATGCAACTTGAGCAAACTAAAGAACAGATGAAGCAAATGATGAAACTTCAAGGGGGAGTTCCTGCAAGTTTCTCTGCAGGATCCAACACAAAACGTAATCCAAAGAAACGCAAGAAATAAAAAAGAGGTGTTAAGTAAAAATGCTTGACACCTTAAATTCGTTTTGGTATGATTGTCGAGTAAATTAGGAGGTCAAATCAATGGCTGTAAAATTAAGATTAAAACGTATGGGTGCTAAAAAAGATCCTTTCTATCGTATTGTTGCTGCTGATTCACGTGCACCACGTGATGGTCGTTTCATCGAAGTTGTAGGATTCTATAACCCAACAACAGTACCAGCTGAAATAAAAGTGAATGAAGAAGTAGCATTAAAATGGTTATCCAATGGTGCTCAACCTTCAGATACAGTTCGCAATTTATTATCACAAGTTGGAGTCATGAAGAAATTTCATGAATCAAAACTAGGTAAATAGCAATGACAAACCTTGAGCAAGCCTTATTGGATTTAGTCACACCATTAGTGGAAGATAAAGCTGCTTTATCAATCAAGAGCCTTCCAACACTTGACGGAAAAGAAGTCATTTTGATGGTGTATGCAAAAAGTGAAGATATTGCTCGTCTTATTGGACGTCAAGGCTCAATGGCTACGGCACTACGTCAAGTCATGTCTATACCAGCTCGTTTAGAAGATAAAAAAATTGTTATTAAATTTGAGGATTATTGAGAGGATGAATTTCATCCTCTTCATACTTTATGAGCCTTATGAGTAAAAAACAAATAAAAATTGGACAAATTGTAAGACCTTTTAAAATTCTTGGAGAACTTAAAGTAAAATGCTTTACAGATATTCCTCAAGAAAGGTTTAAAGTAGGAAGTACCATTATCTTAAAATATCTTAATCAAGATATAGAAACAAAGGTACTGACTTTTCGCATGCATCAAGAGCATGCGTTAATCACATGTGATCATATTAAAGATCGTACAGAAGCGGAGAAGTATCGTTTTGTAGTAATAGAGAAATTGGTTGGTGTAGATCCTGATCGGATAACTCTCAGTGATTTAATCGGATGTACTGTATACAACTTTAAAGAATCCATCGGTGTCGTCACAGAAGCATTATCTTATCCTGCTCAAAACATCATTCGAGTTAAATTACATGATGGACGCGACATTATGATTCCTTATGTTGACCAGTTTATTAAAAAAGTTGATATTCAAACATCATCGATTCATTGTGAACTTATTGAAGGTTTCCTATGAAAATAAGTGTATTAACCTTATTCCCAGAGTTGTTTGTTCCATACATTACGACTTCTATTATCAAAAAGGCAACATTAAAATCAATCGTTGAAATTGAATGCATTAATATTCGTGATTTTACAAATGATAAACATCAACGTGTTGATGATTCACCATTTGGTGGTGGTGCTGGACTTGTAATGAAAGCACAACCTATCATGGATGCAATAGATCATGTCAAACAAGTAGATTCTATAGTCATCTATTTAACGCCTGTTGCGCCTGTATATACGCAAGATAAAGCTAAAAGCTTAAGCCTCTTCTCACATATTATTTTATTATGTGGTCATTATGAAGGTATTGATGAGCGTGTATTAAGTATGGTTGATGATGTAATTAGTATTGGTGACTATATTCTCACAGGTGGAGAAGTGGCTGCGATGGTCGTCATGGATTCAATCATTCGCCTTATTCCTGGTGTTATTTCATCAGAGAGTATTGTATCTGAGTCCTTTGAAGAGCATTTACTAGAGTATCCTCAATACACAAGACCTGAAGAAGTAAGAGGATTGAAAGTACCTGAGATTCTATTAAGTGGTCATCATGCAAATATCGAAGTGTATCGACGTGAGCAATCACTGTTAAAAACGATTAAATATCGCCCAGATTTGCTATTAAAAGCTAAATTGAGTGATAAAGATAAAAAATTCATCAAAAAACAATCAAATGAGGTTGAAAAATAGCCTAGTTTGTTGTATTCTTAAAAAGCCTATGGCCCTCAGGTTCCGCTGTCTTTGAATATGAACCATGTTGAAGAAAAGGAGTGTGAACTATGAATAGCAAATTGCTTCAAGTTGTAGCTGAGTCCCAACTACGTACTGATTTGCCTGATTTTCGTCCAGGAACTACGGTTCGTGTGAACGTAAAAATTAAAGAAGGCGAAAAAAGTCGTATCCAAGCGTTCGAAGGTTTAGTCATTCAACGCAAAGGTAGTGGCATAGCAGAAACGTTTACCGTTCGTAAGATATCTAATGGAGTTGGAGTGGAAAGAATTTTCCCAATCCATTCACCAGTCATCGAAAGCATTAATGTGCTTCGTGTAGGTAAAGTACGTCGTAGTAAATTGTTCTACTTGCGTAAATTGTCTGGTAAAGCAGCACGTTTAAAAGAGATTCGATAAAAAAGAACGCCGTTAGGCGTTTCTTTTATATATAATGGTACTATGAACAAAAAAATTGACAATATACTTAATGAAATAATCGATCTGTTGAAGTCTGCACTCATCAGTATTTTAGTCGTGATAGCTTTAACCAACTTCGTCTTTAAACCAATTGAAGTCTATGGGCCGAGTTCACTACCGACAATTAGAGAAGGTCAAATCGGTCTAAGTTCAATCATTACTTTACATTTTCGTGAAGTAAAACGTTTCGAATTTGTAATATTTCCACATGTCGATGAGTTTGGAAATATTCGTAAAGATGATCAAGGAAAATCAATCTTCTTAGTCAAACGTGTCATTGGCTTACCAAATGACACAATTGAATTTAATGATGATCGTTTATATATTAATGGTGAGTTTGTAGAAGAACCTTTTTTAGATAATCCTCTTGCTAAAGAATATAAGAATCGTGGGTTATTATTTACACAAAATTTTGGACCATTTACTTTAGCTGATGATGAACTATTTGTAGTTGGTGATAATCGTCGGGGAAGTTCTGATTCGCGTGGAGATTTAGGTCCAATAAAAGTTGATGATATCGAATCTGTAGGACTCTTTATTCTTTATCCTTTTGAAAACTTTGGGGTGGTACGTTAATGGCTAATCATTGGTTTCCAGGACACATGGCTAAAGCACGTCGATTGATGAGTGAACATATTTCATCGATTGATTGTATAGTAGAGGTTCGTGATGCTAGACTGCCACTATCAAGTGCTAATCCAATGTTAAATGAATTAAAGGGGAACAAACCAACATTACTGGTTTTTTCAAAGAGTGATCTTGCAGATGAAAAAGCAAGTGGTGCATTTAAAACTTATTTTGACTCAATAAACCAACCAACGTTATTTGTTAACTCACTTCATGTAAGTGCAAGAAATAAAATAATGAAGGCTATAGAGGATACACTATCGGAGAAACGTGCTAAAGATAAAGCTAAAGGCATTCAGTTTAGAATGTATAAAATTATGGTTGTAGGAATTCCAAATGTAGGAAAGTCTACACTTATTAACACTTTAGCTAAAAAACGTGTGGTTGATGTTGCAAACAAGCCAGGGGTCACCCAATCTTTGAAATGGTTAAACATCGACAGTAAATTTATGTTAATGGATACACCTGGGGTATTGTGGCCAAAATTTGAAGATCCTAATGTTGGAATAAAAATTGCTTTATGCCATTCTATGAAAGAAAGTGTTGTTAACATTGAAGAAGTGCTCCAATTTGCAATAAACTTCATGATTGAATACTATCCACATTTTTGTGATCCAGCTATTTCAGAACCAAGCTATGAAGCTTATTTAGATCGCTATGTTGCTAAAATTCAGCAAAATTCAAAATCTCAAACCCATGATGCTGCCTTATTGACGCTTTATCGTGATTTTAAAGAAGGTCGCATTGGAAAAATGACGTATGACTTTGTCGAGAATTGATTTTGAATATTGGAATCAAGAGATCGATGTTATTGGTATCGATGAAGTAGGACGAGGACCAATGGCAGGACCATGTATTGTGGTTGGTGTTGTTTTACCACGATATTTCGATCATCCTCTTATTAGGGACTCTAAATCATTATCGCAAAAGCAGCGTGAGGAAGCATATAAAATTATTAATACTTATGCGAAGCAAATCATAATAAAAAGTGTCAGTGTAGCTTTGATTGATGAGTATAATATTTATCGAGCGACTCAAGAGGCAATGGAGTGGATTGCTAACACATCTCATTGTTTTGCTCTCACAGATGCTATGCCAATTTGTGTACCTCATGAGTCTTTCATAAAAGGAGATTCACGCTCTATTAGTATTGCAGCAGCAAGTATAGTAGCAAAAGTGGTTCGTGATGATCTAATGATGGCATATCATCACACGTATCCTATGTATGGATTTGATCGCCATAAAGGATATGGAACAGCACTTCATAAAGCCATGATGAAGCAACATGGTCTTAGTCCTATTCATCGAAAATCCTTTACTTTCAAAAAGTGAAGGATTTTTAATTATCTTAAACTATAGTAATTATGATCACATCAAATTATCTTATTCACCTTGCAATACGTCATCAAGGCAACTATTTTGCCATTAAAAAGGCACTGGATTATCCATGTGAAATTAAACATTATTACTACCAAAAAGCAATCACAATTCTTGATCATCAGTATCCAAATTGTTTAAAACACTTGACACAACCCCCGTGGGTGTTGTTTTATGAAGGAAACCTAGATTATTTAAACACACCTTCATTAGGCATTGTAGGTTCAAGAAATCCTTCTGAATATGCAAAGACAGTATTAAATCAAGGTTTTAGTCATATGAATAAAAGCCTCACTATTATTTCAGGAGGTGCTGATGGTATTGATGGATATGCTCATACTGAAGCACTTCAACATAACATGGCTACGATTTGGGTTTGTGCTCATGGATTGAATAAGGTTTATCCTTATAAACATAAAGAATTGTTTAAAACGATAAAAGAAAAGTATTTAGTGATAAGTGAGTATCCATTGAATACATTACCTCTACCTCATCACTTTATTGAGCGTAATCGCATTGTTGCAGCATTGAGTGACAAGCTACTTGTGATGAGTGCATCATTAAAAAGTGGTACTATGCATAGTGTTAAATACGCATTAGAACTTAATAAAGAAATAGTAACAATTCCTCACCCAATTACAGATTCTATGGGGGAAGGGTGTAATCATCTTATTGAAAATGGCGCAAGTATGTTGACAAATGTTTCTGAATTCGCCACACTATAAAAGATATGAAAGAAAAAAATATGAAAAAACTAGTTATTGTAGAATCACCATCAAAATCAACCACACTATCTAAGTACTTAGGATCTGACTATATTATTATGTCTTCAAAAGGTCATGTACGAGATTTATCAACATTTACTGGAAAAGGTAGAACTGGTATTGATATCGATAATGGGTTCAAACCAATGTATGTTGTGCTCAAAGATAAGAAAGAAACTGTCAAAGCTCTCAAGGATGCAGCGGCTAAAGCATCGAATGTCATTCTAGCAACTGACCCAGATCGTGAAGGGGAAGCCATTTCATGGCATCTTGCTGATTTATTAGGATTAGATCTTAAAGAACAAAATCGTGTGACATTTAATGAAATCACAAAAGATGCAGTATTAACTGCGATTGAACACCCAAGAGTGGTTGATATGGATTTAGTACGTTCTCAAGAGAATCGTCGTTTTCTTGATCGAATTATTGGTTTTCAATTATCTTCTTTACTTAAAAGAAAAATTCGTTCTCAAAGTGCGGGTCGAGTTCAATCAGTTGCCTTAAAACTAATTGTTGATCGTGAAAATGAGGTTAATGCATTTATTCCAAGACATTACTTTAAAGTACAGGCAAAGTTTGAAAAGAGCAAAATTGCTTTTGATGCCTACTTATTAAATGAAAAAGGAAAAGAAGCTGAGTTTGATACTGAAGAAGAAGCATTAAAGCAATTAGAAACACTTACAAAAGAGATGAGTGTTCTTGATGTTACTTCAAAGAAGGGGAATAGACAATCTAAACTCCCGCTTACAACATCCGCCTTACAACAAGAAATGGCAACAAAGTATAACTTTCAAGCTAAGAAAACGATGAGAATTGCTCAGAAATTATATGAAGGAGTTAAAGTCAACGGAGAAGCCATTGGTTTAATTACTTATATGAGAACTGATTCCACACGTTTAAGTCCACAGTTCATTGAGCAAGCATTTGAGTATATTGAGAATGAGTTTGGATCTGAGTATAAAGGGTTTGTTAAGAAGTCAAAACAAGAAGATGGCAATGTTCAAGATGCTCATGAAGCCATTCGTATGAGTACTATATCTTTGACACCCGATTCGATTAGAAATGAACTTACAGCTGAAGAGTTCAAGGTTTATAACTTTATCTACTATCGTACATTAGCATCATTAATGGCCAATTCTAAGACTCTAACAACTCAAGTACGTCTTAAATCAAATGATGGCGTCTTCTTCGCTTCAGGTGTTGTGGTTACCTTTGATGGTTATTTAAAGGTTTACAGTGCTTTTGAATCAAATAAAGACAAAGCATTACCTCTTCTAAAAGAGAATGATGCAATAAAGGCACAATCGATTGAGAAGACAAATCATTCTACTAAAGGACCATCTCGCTTTACCGAAGCGGCTTTGATTAAGGAAATGGAACTCAATGGAATAGGAAGACCTTCCACTTACGCATCGATTGTTGAGACTATATCAACTCGTGGATATGTTGAATATGTTACTAATGAAGATGGAAGTAAAACTAAAGTCTTTAAACCCACAGCGCAAGGCTTTCTTACCGATGAAAAGCTTCGTGAACATTTTGATGATTTTATTAACGTTAAATATACCGCTACTCTTGAAAAAGAACTTGATGATATTGCAGAAGGAAACTTAAATCCATTGACAAGTTTAGAGAATTTCTATGAGAAATTTTCAGGACTTATGAAAAAAGCAGATGCAGAAATGGAAAAGATTGAACCTGAGAAAACAGGAGATCTTTGTCCTAAGTGTGGGCTTCCACTTGTTTATCGCTTTACTAAAACCAATGAGCGATTTGTAGGGTGTAGTGGTTACCCAGATTGTGACTACTCAACATATGATAAAGAAACATTAACGGATGAATTATGTCCAGATTGTGGCCATCCGCTAATTAAGCGAAGAGCAAGAACTGGTAAATACTTTGTAGGTTGTTCTAATTATCCTACATGTACATATATAAAGAGAAAACCTGTTGTGTTTACAGGAAGAATCTGTCCTGAATGTGGGTCTCAACTTGTCATGCGTAAATCTCGATATGGAAAAGATTTTGAAGCTTGTTCTGCTTTTCCGAAATGCCGTTATATAAATAAGGAAAAAAACAAAGGAGAAGAATAATGAAACCTATCATTAATGTGATTGGAGCTGGTCTTGCGGGTAGTGAGGCTACATATCAATTGATTAAAAGAGGGTATAATGTTCGTCTTTATGAGCGTCGTCCTAAAACATCAGGACCAGCTCATGTCACATCAGATTTTGCTGAATTGGTTTGTTCAAATTCATTTAGATCTGATCAAGTGACTAATGCTGTTGGATTATTAAAAGAAGAAATGAGAATACTTGACTCATTCATTATGAAAGTTGCAGACCAACACCGTGTTGAAGCTGGAAGTGCATTAGCAGTTGATCGTGTTGGCTTTTCATCTGAAATTACTTCCTATCTTACTTCTCATCCTCTTGTAGAAGTGATTCTTGATGAAGTGACAGAAATTCCAGAAGGTCCTACAATTATTGCGACAGGACCACTTACAGGAGATGCACTTGCGCAATCAATTGCTACTTTCGTAGGTAAAGAATCTCTTTATTTTTATGATGCGATTGCACCAATTATTGAAAAGGATTCAATTGATTTTTCTAAAGCATTTTATAAATCAAGATATGATAAAGGTGAAGCATCCTATATCAACTGTGGAATGAATGAAGAGGAATATGATCGTTTCTATGATGCGTTAATGCAAGCTGAAAATGTTCCTCTTAAGGATTTCGAAAAAGAGGTTTATTTTGAAGGATGTATGCCAGTTGAAGAAATGGGTTGTCGAGGAAAAGAAACACTTTTATTTGGTCCATTAAAACCTGTTGGTTTAGAATATGAAGGACAACGTTTTAAAGCAGTCATTCAACTAAGACAAGATAATGCAGCTGCTTCTCTCTATAACATTGTTGGTTTTCAAACACACCTTAAATGGGCAGATCAAAAGAAAGTGATTCAACTCATTCCTGGTCTTGAAAATGCCAATATTGTACGTTATGGAGTCATGCATCGTAATACATACATAAACTCTCCAACAGTATTAAATTCTTTCTATCAAAGTAAGAAGAGAAGTGACTTGTTCTTTGCTGGTCAAATGACCGGTGTTGAGGGTTATGTTGAGTCTGCAGCAAGTGGACTTTTAGCGGCTATAAACATGATAAGATTTCTTGAAGAAAAACCAATGCTTGGAGGACATCGATTTACAATGATTACCTCCATGGCTGATTACGTTTCTAAAGCAGATCCTAAGCATTTTGCACCGATGAATGCAAATTTTGGATTAGTTGAAAGATCCGTCAATGATAAACCAAAACAACGTACAGAAAAATTTGTAGAACGAGCGTTACAAAATGTACGTGAGATGTATGAGTGATTACTTAATTGCTTTTGAGAAATACTTAAAAACTAAACATTCACAATCTCATTACACACAGATTGCATACTCTAAAGATGTATCAGAGATGATGGATTATTTTATCGATAAAAATATTGATATTATGAATATTAGTGAAGAACTAATGATGCGTTATGTTACAAGCTTAAGGGAGCGTCAACTTGAATCTTCCTCTATTGCTCGCAAAGTCTCTGCAATTAAACATTTTTATCAGTTTTCGATTCGACAAAAATGGATTAACTATAATCCTGTGTCACGTATTAAAATTAAGCAAAAACGACAAAACATGGTGACAACGCTCACATTTGATCAAGTAGTTTCATGCTTAGAAAGTTGTGATAGTACTATTGTTGGTGAGCGAGATCGACTCATATTTCATATGTTGTATGCATGTGGTTTACGACTAAGTGAATGTGCTACATTACAAATCAAATCATTTGATATGCATCAAAATCTAGTTCATGTGATTGGAAAAGGGGATAAAGAGCGAATAATTCCTTTTTATGATTCTCTTAAAGAAGAATTAAAAGAATATATACATAGTATAAGACCACAGTTTATGAAAGATGAACATCAAACATTGTTTGTAAATCAGCGTGGACAACCTTTATCAATGCGTTCAATTCAGAATATAATTGAAACCATTGGTCAAAAGGCACAGTTACCATTCCAACTCCATCCACACATATTACGACATACATTCGCAACGCATTTACTTGAGCATGGAGCAGATTTACTTACGGTGTCTCGTTTGCTTGGACATGAGAACTTAAGCACCACTCAAATATACACCCATGTCAGTGTAGAGTATCTAAAATCTCAGTATCATGATTTTTTTCCTAAGTTGAAGTAATGGTGTCAATGGAAAATGAGAATGTCT
>DITO01000241.1 GCA_002422065.1 Erysipelotrichaceae bacterium UBA6182
AGTGCTGTTTCCCAACCACTACCAATAAACATACGTCCTTCGTGGACTTGAATTAGTCCTGTATGAACTAAGCCATAAGTAGGTGGTGTAAGTGTTGTGATCCATTCATCATTCACATAATCGTATGCTTGAAACTTTAGTGAACGTTGAACATAAATTAACCCGTTATATAAAACTGCGAAACCTCTATCAAATCGTGTATTCGCAACTGCACCTGTACCAGTCCATGAATCAGTGGTTATATTATAAATGTATGGTGTGGTATTGATAAATGTAGTCGATGGTGTTTCTCCTTCCACAAAGTAAGCGTCAACAAAAACGTACACATCATCATCAACTAAAACAGCACCTGATGAAATGCGTATTCTCACTGGTGGGTTTGCTATATTCTCATAGGTATTATCAGCAATCTTATAACGATAGGTATTATCTAGAAGTGTAGGGTCTGTAATGTTTACACCAAAAATATAGATGTAGCCATCTTTATGGACTAATCTAAACTCATTACCTGAAAATGGTAAGTTCTCAAGTGCTGTCCATTCTCTACTTAAGAGATTATACTTGAAAACAAGGTTTGAATATTGATTATCAAACGTATCATTAGGTAGCCATTCAGTGCCACCAAAAATATAAACATCACTACCAATTTGAATCCAACCATTTCTTGAATTACCAAATCTCACATTACTTGGTAACTCACCTTCAAAGTTCCAATCATTCTCGGTTGCTGTAACTAACAAATCAGTAAGTGCTTGCACGTTTTGAGCGATTGAAAGTTCTAACGCTTCTATATCTATCTCATTCTGATGTGCTAAGCCGTTCACTTGTGCTAAGTACGCTAAAATATAACGAATGTACTCATCACTAATCGTTACCGTTGAGGTTGGTCTTGGTAAATTACCTTTTTGAATCTGCATACCAACGATATTGTACTGCTTGGTTTGTACCATGTTGATTTGAGTGATTGGATTATCAATCAATGCCCATGCGTATGTATCTTCGCCACCGTCATAAGTAATCATGTAAAAACCGTATAGATTTTCACCTTCCGTTTCATAACAATATGCTACTGCGTTGCTATCGTATAATTCCTCACTTGCTGGTTCATTTAATTCTAATGCCGATACGTTTTGATACGCACCTAATAAACTGTCGCCTGCTGACTGAACTACTGTTCCTGCTAGGTTCAATGCTGAACTTCCATTTGCGTTCCATTGTAATACTTGTGGTGGCAATAATAACCAATACTTAGCAAACGTTCTTGCGACTGATTCACCATTAACTACATGCGGAACTGTACCATTATAAATCGTTGGAAACCACTCACTTGCTGGGTATCCTTTTTGGTCTGCTTTAAAATTAACCATTACAAGATTTGTTGATACCCCATCTTCTAAATAAATCTCTAACCTATTCACATTTGACGCTGGGTGAAAATCTTGTAAACCAAACGGATCACGTTGCTGTCCGTTCTTTAAATAGTAAACTCCGCCCACTCGTTGTGTCAATCCATCTACTGCCATATATTCCATTCTCCTTCCATTTCTTTATCTCGTATCATCTATTATTTTAAAGCGAAAAAAAGCGACTTTCACTTTTTAAATATGAATGTTTCGTGAAAACCGCTCTTTACTTTTGGTTTGTTTGCAATACTTTGCTCTAGCGCAACCATATAATCGCTTCCTTTTTAATTGTATGAATATAATAAATGCTACTTATTTACCCTAATTATACCCCTAATCACTTCATTTTGCAATACTTGACTATGATTATTTAATTAAACAATCACTTTTTTAATTGGTGAACCATCGCCCTTGTCAATTTCCATCTCAAACTTGACTTCCATATTGCTCTTAACTTGCATAATGATTCCATCTTCTTCTTGCCAAACCTTTGCTAATTCCTTGCTGAAAAATGCAAGTTCATATTGAAACTGTTGGTCTAAAGAATAACCTAAGTCGCTTGCATAAAACTTAACAAAAGGTTTTCCATTCTCATCACTTTTGATGTATCTAATAAAGCCTACCCATGCGTTATTATTCTTGCGATAAATATGAATGACTCCAATATTGTTATCACTTTGCTTCTTTTCTTCAAAAGCGTAATTCAACGTTTCGTTAATTAAACTCATTTTATTATCTCCCTTTTTTCTCTAATTTACTATTAAGCGTCTGCAATCGTAATCGAAGCCGATGTAATAGTGATAGTTCCTGCAAAAGTAAACACTTCTGCTGTAATATCTTTCTTGTAAATTGTGTGATTTGATGGATAATCACCTTTCTGAATACGAAGATGTGCCACCGATCCTCCTGCACCTATATTTAATACTACGTTTGAAGTAATATTCATTGTGCTTGAGGATGGCGTTCCGTACGTTGCATTTGCTGTGGTAATAACTGAAACGTCCGAATCTGTCGTATATGCACCAATTTTAATTGTAGTTCCTACACTACCTGGATTCCAATCTTTAATTGCTTGTAACATCATGTTTCTTACTGCTACATCTGAACCTGTTGCCATAATTTTAATCTCCTTTTTCTTTATATTATTTTTTAATTATCTATTTCAATGCACTTAGCATTAAGACCTACTGAACTGCTTCGTAATAATAAGTCGCACAAGGTGTTTCATCGCTTCTTATTACTCTCACTCTAAATATTGTTCCAATAGCATATCCAGATGGTGGATACTCAATCATTAACCAATCTCTAATTACACTCGCACTTCTACAATCCATATCACCTGTTGGATAATTCTCACTTGGTGATGTTGATGTAGTTGATGTTTGTTGCCAATTTGATGGTGGATTAGTAGCCTTAGAATATTGAATATTATATTCCATTTCTAACGTAGATGCTAATGTTTGATTCACATTCTTTAGAAATAATAATGTAAAGCCCAGATCCATTTCTGAATTGATTTCATTATTTCCTTGTTTTGAATATGCCACATCATATGTCATTGAATAACCATGATTGAGAACTTGTCCTATATTCTTGTTAAATGCTAAGTTGTAATTTGTTGTGAAAACTGTGTTTATTGTTTGTCCAATATTCTTAGATTTTCTATGTTGCAAATCATAAGTTGTGCTAAATTGTGCTGACATTGACTGTTGAATATTCTTTGTAGTAATAATATTGAACGACATCATCATTTCACTATCAAGGTTGATTCCTTTTTGAACATCAAACTCGAATTCACCGCTCATTGTATATCCTAAATTGATAGTGTTTCCTACATCTTTAGAACGATAATAGTCCATTTCATAACTCATTAGAAAACTCAAATTGATGGTTAATGGTACACTCTCGTTCACATAAAACTCGATATTTCCTATGAATGAATATTCTCCATTAACCGTTTGCTCAACCTCTCTACCTCTTACATATGTGAAATTAGCACTTAAATCATATTGATTGTCTAATGATAACCAAGATTCTCTTAATGAACGGTCGCCTATTTCATTAACTCCAGGTCTTACATGTCTATTGATAAACTTAACTCCATTGATATTTTCATTACAAGCAATCAATAATTCAATTTGATTGTTGTCATTATTTGGTATTCCTATTGCCCATGAGGTTCTAAACATCAACGGTATCCCAATGAATCTAACACTATTTGTTACGCTATCATACTCAATATTTCCATTATTTTCATAAAAGTTATCCTTCAATACATATGAATTTGAGTAACCTTCTTTAACGTATAAATCATCGAACATGTCATATGTAGTGCCGTTTTGATATGTGTATAAGACTGCATGTTTTAATAGATCATGTTCTCTTACTAAATAATTATCAGTGAAAAACTTGATACCAAACACATATAGACCTACATAATACGATAACACATTAAGTCCATATGATAGTGCTGTGTTTGTCATAGGGTCTTTATTCCAAACCAACGGGTGTTCAAATGGTTCATTTAATTGATACATACCGCACCAAAAGTAAGTGTTTGCTAAGAAACTTGATTGAAAAGCGACTGCGTTGTTTTCGACAAGTGGATAAGATAAATCATCTCCACTATCGTAAATCATGTCTTTCATAATCGCAAAACCAAATCTAGAGAATCTACCTTTATTGTCGGTGTATCTTACTGCGTCATTGTAATAAGTCGTTACATTATTATGTGTTTTACTAATCAGTCTATCTCCAGCAATTTGATTGTTTGCAAATCCAAAAGTGAAGATAAATCCACCTTTGATACCTCTTGCCGTTACTGGTGTCGATATAAACCTTGCTATGTTATCCCCTGCTTCATCAAACTGTTCTAACATGCCATCGGTTCTAATCAATGCTACGGATACGCTTTGTTTCTTAGGTAAATTATATTCTCCACCTAATAGTATCTCTACAATCTTCCTAACTGTTCTATCATTGCTATATATCTTAGTTGATTGGTCGTTTATATTGGTTGACATATCATTAGGTGGTATTGCAATTAGATAATCGCCATAATACTCATGTCTATCTAAAACTGTTTTAGCAAAATTATCAAACGGACGATATTTTTGGTTTACGAATGTTGCTTGCTGAATACGATTATGGTATCTCGTTACATGATAGGTTGCTATTGCATAATCATTGAACCAATGTGTGTCGATTTGCGTAACGGTGTATTTGTTGACATCTTTTTGACCTACTTGATAAAACTCCCCTAGTGTCGTATGCTTCTTAGAAAATGAGAATGTTACGTTACCTGTTCTTTGTAAATCACCATAACCTTTTTTAGACTGTCTAACAATATTGACTAGTGATTCTTCTTGGTTTTGTCGCATTTCAGAATAGAAACTAACTTGCTCTAAATCTTCTTTATCTTGCTTAATTACTAATCTTTCATCGGTAATATACTCAACTCTAAATCTCCAATCACGATACTCATTTGTTGATGGTAAATCAACTATAATTTCCATGTTACCTGAGAATGTTCCACCCACTAATATCGGTACTGGTAAATTAAGCATTACCTTTTCATATACCGCCATTAAAA
The DNA here is from genome assembly GCA_002422065.1 of Erysipelotrichaceae bacterium UBA6182. Taxonomy (GTDB): domain Bacteria; phylum Bacillota_I; class Bacilli_A; order Erysipelotrichales; family Erysipelotrichaceae; genus UBA6182. Next base: position 4,996 of record DITO01000241.1, read on the forward strand.
CTACGTTTCTAATTAAATTATCTTGGAATACCAAACCAAATATGTCCGATATTCTAATTTCAGTATCTCCAATATTCCATTGAATATTTTCAACACGCCAATTTCTTAACCCTAATTCGTTATCGAATATAGGTCTTGACTGTATGGTTGGGAAATCTTCGGTAATTTCTTTTAATCTCCATTCTTCCGCATTAACCCATCTTGGTGTAATATCTAAATCATAATTTGTCCAATCAATAAGTGTCGCAACCCCACCAGCCACTACTCTTATTCTTGGAACTTTGACTATCATGTTGGTTGGCATATACAATGGTGAACGTTCAGGTAACTTAATTGTGAAATTGTTTGCTGTTAATTGAACATCTGCTGAACGCACTTGTTGATAACCACTATGAGATGGTGTTACAAGTGATTTGTCATCTAAATCGTTTGCTAAACCTTGTGTGATGTTTTGATAATTTCTTGTGCCTATTTGATTCGTGTTTTGTTCGCTTGCAAACCCTACAACATCTTCAATTTGAAAACTACCTCTATCTAAGTTGTACTGTTCAAGCGTTAATAAATCTAATTCTTCACCTCTTATAAGTCTTGGTAATGAGTTGATAAACGATAATGTATAAATCAACATTTGTCTTGCAGTCGCATTTGACATGTAAATTTGAGGTGCTTGAGTGTTTTTTAATAAATCTTCATACTGCGGATCAATATCAAATATTCTCGTTGATTCATAATATCTTGTATCTTCTATACCGCCAAACTTACTGATACAATCTCTAATCTCACTAACCACATCCCACATAGATAACTCATTAGAATCAATGGCTTCAACGTAGAATGTAAACACTTCATTAAATCCCACACTGTAACTATATCCTTCTGTGCCATCAGCGATGAACCCATATTTGATTTGCCACTGTCCTTTTGGAAATACCCATGTCGCAGGATCATTTGAAAGTACATGTGGTGATGTTCCACTAATTAAAGGTGCGTTGGTTGTTATAACACTTGGTGTTCTCTTATAACCAGATGGTTCAGATCCTGACGCAACATATGCTTCATACACTTGTTTAAATGTGATTTCGCTATTTGCTTTTATAGATTGATTGATTGGTAAGTTTTCTAACGTAACTCTTGAAAACCATTGAGTGTTAGAACTTGATGTAATAATATGATTATAAAATGGTGCTTGAATATTTCTTATAATCGATCTCGATTTCGCTAACTGTCTAACTAAGTAATAATCTAACTTAGCGGTGTACTCAATAGCACTCACATTGTGTTGATAATACCCATAAACTCCGACCGCTTCTGGTCTATCGCTATAAATAATAAACTCATAATTTTTAACTGCAATAGGCGTTCTATTCAAATAACTAGCGATTTCAGTAATCTCAATATTTACCATAGAAAACATCTTGTATGGCTTATCATTAAGATAGGAAAATGGTATTGTCAACTTTGCTTCATCTAATGCTTCTTCCCATTTTCTAGATGTTGAGAAACCCATTTCAACATTTACTTTTTCATTGTCTATTGTAAAATCATATAAAAATGGCATTTAAGGTTTCCCCCTTTCATAAGGTTATAAACATCTACTATCCAAAACTGTTTTTCTCGTTATCAATATTTCTTGAATAAAGATTCCTACCATATTCTAACATGTTATTTTGTCGTCTAACTCTTGGTCGATTATAGAGTAAATTATCAAAACCTGCTTTGATTAACGAACCACCAAAAGTGGTATATGCTTTCCATGTTGCACTCATGTTTGCTGCTAACATATCTTCACCGCTATGTGCTTGATATATACCTATACCAAATTGTGCTACCTTATTAACTGCCTGTGCAGCAGCCATAACTTTACTCATTCCTGGAATTAACATCATACCTGGCTTAACATTACCTGATGTAATAAATGATGATATTGCTGAATATTTAATGCTTGTTTTCTTTGCAATCTTATTAACGTGTGCTGACTGACCTGCACTTAGGGTTTGCTTGGCTCTATCGGTTTGACCGCCACCACCTTTAGCATTACCTCTTAAATAAACATCTACTCCAATACTTGCCATGATTACACCACCCCATTATAAGACCATGATGGCACAAACGAGATTGCGAATATAATCTTTTCACCTTTGCTAATTTCATCGACTAAGGCTTTCTTATCAAGTAAACATTCTTCCTCTAAGGTTAAATCCGTATCTTTTTCCCATACTTTAGTTGTGTAATTAAATGCATAAACCTCTGATTTTATCTTCCATAATTCCGTTGAGGTTGCTTGTGTTGGCTTACGACTATCTTTGTATATCTTCTTAAGAATAGGCGTTCTAAAGTCGATTTGTACGGCTAAACTATAAGCAAATGCGGTTGACTTAGCAACGTGTCTAATGAGTCTTGCTCTTGGTGCGTTTGCTATATTTTTATCATTTAATAATTGTGATGGCTCGGTATCAATACCTGTACCCCAATTCCACGCTAATGGTTGAATCTCTTGATAAGCACCACCATTCACGCTTGGTACGGATAAGTATATGCGTTCTTGGTTTGCATACTCACCATGATTTGTAACTTCTAACGTTAAAGGCATTGATAATGATAAGTAAGTCTTTCCTGCAACACGAACGATATTACCATAATTGATTTCACCGCTCATGGCAATAACTTTCATGGTTTCTTCAATCTTTGCACCACTCGGATCATCTATGTTTACATATGATACATCAAGTGTTGTTTGATACTGTATAAATCTTGCTCTGATTTCTTTAACAACTAATTCAATCGCATGAAATGTTGCTATGTTTTCTACATACACCAAAAACTCAATCGTTGGTTCGTATGTAACTTCTTTAATTACATCATGTGCTAAGTAATTAGCATTTAACGATGGTATAGACATTGGTATGAAACTATCGTTTTTTAATTCATATGTGTCATTGTCTAGTGTTTTCTTAACATCAAAACGTCCATTGTCTTGAACAAATCGTCTTGAGAAACCACCCATTCCACCCTCATCATCCATAAAGTAATAACCAATAGAAAACTTGATTTTACCGTTTGATGAATTGTTATTGAACTCATCGGCTATAAACTTGAATATTGACATTTCCTCAATATGATATTTTTTTGACATTGGTTATCACCTCTTGATATTTCTATAATAAACTTTGGGCGTTTTGTTTTGCCTTGTTATACATTATTTGTAAATTACTAATGTTACGATTCAAACGTGCATTACCCATACCCTTTAAGATACCTGTTTCTACACGTTCACCACGCTCTCTCGATGTGGTTATACCTTGTGAATGTTGAACACTTCTAATCTTTGATATTTGCATACGAGCATTTGCTGTAATGCGATTAGCGTTCATATTTGCTTGTCTTAAGAAAACTCTTTCCATTGAAAATGGTTGATGTTTACTAGGTTGCAAAGACACGAATGGTCGAGGGCTATGCACTGTGAACATAGGCTCTTTACCTGTAAGCAACCATGAAACTGTTTCTTCTAAGATTGCACCGTTAATATCGTTACTAATGAAACCTTTATATTTCTTAACTGGTCCTACACCTTTTTCGAGAAACTCAACATAATTTGCCATGAACAAATCCCATAATATGCGTATGTGTCTTGATGTGTTTTTTGCTAGTACAACACTACGTCTTGCGTTTCCTGTATCCATTGGAGTACCCATAACACCTATATTCCAAAACCAATACCCTAAAGCCTTTGAAAACCCACCCTTACTTATTGCTTCATAGCGTGCTTCATCTACATATATCGTAACATTTAATCCTGCCATGTTATGAAGTGCCACCTATACACATCATTGTCTTTAAGCCTAAGTGTCTTAATTCTTCGTTATCAGGGTTGGTATCCATAGCAAAATATCTGTTAGCATACGTTCCTGTGGAGTCTTGTTGAATGACTTTAACTACAAACCAATCAATTCCTTTGGCTCTAATCTTCCCACCTGCCATAAACTTGATATGGTTATCATCGGTTGCAATATGCCATACTAATACTTTGGTTTCTTCTCTTGCAAAATATTCTTCAACTTCTTCATCAGTACCACGTTTTACATAAGCATTGGTTTGACCGTCTTTACAATCAAATGGAACTGCTGGTGTATCATCCCAATAATCGCTTTTTTCATCATGCCAATTTTCAGGAACTAATGCCATGATCTGTTCATACGTCATGTTATTTAAGTCAATATCAGTGTCTTGCATTTCTATTTGATTTTTAGGTCTTTTATAAGTCGCACCAACATTCTTAAGATAAAGTGAACCTGTACGACCATAATCGGTTAAATCACCACCGTATTTTTTCATATTGAATCACCACGTTCCGTTTACTGGGTCATACATTCTTAACTTCGCAGTCGCTTTTTTAAATGTATAAAGGTCTATAAATAAATACTTACCATCAGGCTCTACCATAACGTTATATGACATATCATATGGCAAGTTTTCTAATGTGTTGATACTATCCGCTTGTAATGAGGTAATGTAATCATTAGCAACTAAATAATCTAATAGGCTATCCAAATCATCAAAGCGTTCTTTATCGTTAATATCTATTGGTAAGAATCTCGTGCCTAAATAACTGTTTAATACGATTTGCTTAGCAATAGGTGATAGTGCTTTATCAATACCAAACTCAATCATCTTACCTTGATTTAAGTTAGCACCACTGTTGTATGCCATCATAAATCCACCATCTCTACGGTTGTACCATGCACTATCGCTATAAATCTTGAATAACTCAATGCGTGCTTTTTTACTATGTGCTAAGTAATATTTCATGTGCATAACATACTTAGGGTCTTTAAAACTGTATATCGTTTCATTGACTACTCTAGCAAGTAACGATAAATAAGATTGTGCGTTCTCAACGGTCGTCCAATCTTTAAGTAAATTGATACCGGCGTATTCTAAAATAGCCTCTACTTTAGGCACATAGATTTGCTCACTGTAATCATATTCAAATAATTCATCATCGTATGGTTTTAATAATTTATCTCTTTCAGGAATTGACATATTAGTATCTTCCTCTCTGTTTTCGTGTTCCTTTAAATACAAGACTACCGAATACTCTATACTTATCCCAAAACAATCTTCCATAAGGTGTTGACATGAACTCATTATCACTCAACATTCTAAGTTCTTCGACCTTATATTTTTGTTCTCTTGGTGATTGATTCAAACTAAATCTATTATCAATATCTTTTAGGTTCTCAACATGAATATCCATGTAATGACCTATATACATCGCAACTAGGTATCTCCAATTTATGACATCTTTAATGTTACCATATTGAATATTGTTGATTGCTAATGCTCGATATAGCAAAAAAGCGTTGTAAAGAAAACTATCCTCATCTTCTAACAACGGTTCAAAAGGTTGGCAATATCCTAAAAAGTCTTTCAATGTAAATACTGGTATATCCTTCCATGTGTCATCTTCAAAGTTAGGTAGTACTGGAAAATCAATAGATACCACCATCGTTACCATCGGATGAAACGGATTCATAAAGTTCATCGAAAACTGATTTGGAGTGCTGTATAATGAAAATTTATTATAACCCTCTACATATAATCCCATATACTCATTACCTTCTTTCATATAAATATTCATAAATGGATTGTTCCCTATTTATGACACATCGCCTACGGGAGATAATTGTAAGCAATGTGCCTTAAGTAAGGAGTGGATCGTGTGATACGACCCACACCACTACATTTTAGTTCATCAATTATTCAGCAGTGAATCCTGCATATAATGTGTATGCTTTTCTTTCTGTTAATTGAGTAATTGGAATTGTCTTACCAGAATCAGTAAACCAACCATCAAATGTGAAATTTGCTTTAGTTGCTGGTGCTAAAGTTAATGGTAATTGTGAATACTTGATTGTTGCTGGGTTTCCTGCTGCGTTTGTACCACTATCAAGATTATAAGTTACTGCAAATTCCTTTTCAGTATTGTATAACTTGTATAGACCAGTAGGATAGATAAACATTGGAGGAGTAACAACTGCTAGGAAGTTTTGTCTGTAACCATTTTCGGTTGGCGACCAAGCCATTGCACCACCCATTAAAGGCATTGTAATGTTCATTCTGAATACTTTTTCACTGTTACGATAGAAGATGATTTGTCCACCACCGCCAGTACCCTTAGCAACGATACCTGCTGTTGTATAATCTTCATTAGCAAATACGGATAGGTATGGAAGTTCAATGAAATCGAAATCTCTACGAGTACGAGCCTTAAGTTGTGATTTAACGTAGTCAAGAATTGACGTAACTACACCAGCACCACTTGAAGCACCAACTGTACCAACCACTGCTGGTTGAGCAAATCTTTCCCATAATTCAGGTGGGAAGGCAATCGTGTCAGGAACAATTTCGCCAGCCCAACGGTTTAACGTAACTAGATATGTGATGATTCTTGTGAAGTTCGTAATGAAATCTTCAACATCCCAATCCATCCAGTCGCTTAATGTTGGTTCTTCACCAATTTGAGTACTGTTTAGTAAACCACCATAGAATAGTGGAGAAGCACTTGTAATGCCTGCAATGCCTTCGTTTCCAGTAAATGCAAAGTAATCAAGTTCTGCTTGATAAGATAATCTCATCGCTTCTAACTTGTAACCTAATACGTCATAAGCAACTTGTGCTGATTTCATTAAGTCAACGATACCTTGAACAATACCGAATGTGAATGTGTATGCTGGAACTGAAATCTTGCTTGGTAATACATCTGGAGTATATACTTCATTTGTGTTACCACCTGCAAGACGTTTCTTAGCCATAGCATAAGATAGTCTTAATGCACTTACTGTTTCAGCAAATCCGCCACCAACTCTAACTGGTACTACACCTTGATGGAAAAATTGTGATAATGGTAAGTTTGGTGTCAAGTCAAATAATTCATAACCACTTACAGCAAATTGATTTGGTGCAGCGTATTCATCACCTGTCTTGATTAAACCACCTTTTGTTTTTAATACATCTTCTACCGCAAACTTGTTACCACGTTCTTGGTTTAAGAAGAATTCTGTCATACTCATACTGCCTTTGTTGGCAATATCAAATGCAGCATCAACGGTTAAACCGTTCATAAAATCTTGTGATACTGTATATTCTTTATTCTCGATATAATTTCTCATGTCATTTCACCCCTTAAATGTCTAACTTCTTGCCGATTTTTACGGCATAAGCGTTTGTGTCTGATGGCTTGAAAGGAAGTGTCTTGAACTCATAACCTGTTAAGGCTACTGAATCCGCACCGCCAC
>DITO01000094.1 GCA_002422065.1 Erysipelotrichaceae bacterium UBA6182
TTATTGCTGATCAAGAATACAATCATTATCTAATCAATAGAGATTTTGAAGTCATCAGTGATGCATATACGCATCTTACTTATGATCTGGATATGGATATGTTTTTTGCAGTAGATATGCTAGATGGAGGAAATATCTCCTATATTCTCGATGGATTTGGCAACATAAAGTTTACACAGGAAGGAAACCTAAACCGTTTTAAGAACTGGTTAATCTTAATAGATATTACTGATCTAGATGAGGTTGTTTTCCTTAATATGTTTTATATAGCAGGTGACTATGAAGTATATGAAGTAAAAGATATTGATGAAGAAATGCTAAAAACAATTAAAGATTTAGATTTAATGGAAAATTATCAGTTAAATATACACGACTATTTCACCGAAACATTTTTTGATATGAAGACAAAGGATACACCCTATACTTACGAAAAAGAACTCTATGATGGATATTATGTGTTTAGTCAAGATAGGAAATTAATGATTATGACACATGATTTTGTTCAAGTGGGTATAGAAATGTATGATGATATAGCACATATTCCAACCTATGACTCTATCTATAATTTTAGTTTGACTTATTGATAACATATCTAATCATTAGATGCTAGTAGACATACAAAAAGTCTATTAACATCTTTTTTTATATCTAGCTAACTATCAAGTTTGGATATAGATGATGTGAATTGATGGTGAAACCTTGACAGTGCCCTTAATAAGGACTACAATAGGGTTGTAATGAGCATATGCTCAAAACAAGGAGAAATTATGCCTAGACCTATTGTAAAAAGAAAAGTATGTCTTTTACCAGAAATTGATCTCTATGGACCACTTGTTTCTAATCCAAATAAAAGAGATTTATTAATCATGTCAGTTGAGGAATATGAAACGATACGAATCATTGATCTTGTTGGTAAAAATCAGGAAACATGTGCTGATGAGATGGGAATTTCTAGAGCAACATTACAGCGCATTTATTATAGTGCTAAACAAAAAATTGCTGACGCTCTCGTCAATGGTAAATTACTTAAAATTGAAGGTGGAAACTACAAACTGTGTAATAATGAACAAAAACAGATAACCTGTAAACACTGTCCATACTATCAAGCTTAATTGCATAAAATTTTAATAGAACATTCAATCCTAGAGGGATTCTTTTTAACATGCAAAGAAAGAGGTTAAATCATGAAAATATGTATTGTAACAGATCAATATCAAGTATCTATGCATTTTGGTCAATCAAAAACGATTGACATATATGAAGTAGATAATCAAAGGTTTCATCATATAGAAACGATTGATGTTATCCATGAACATGAAGGTATTCCAGCTTTAATTATGGATACAAAGATTAAATATTTAATTTGTGGCAACTTAGGCGATAAAGCAAGAACGCGCTTAACACAAGCAGGTATCACTATTCTAGAAGGAGTAACAGGCGATGTAAATGAAGTCATTCAAGCATTTGCAAGTGGACAATTGATTTCTAAAGATGGAACATGTGAAGAACATAATCACCACCATGAACATCATGGTGTATCATAAAGGAGAAATGAAAATGAAAGAACAAACAGACGTATTAGTTATTGGAGGAAGTGCTGCTGGATTAGTAGCAGCAATGACCGCTAAATCGGTTCATAAAGACAAAAAAGTCGTTATGATACGTAGAGAAGACAAAGTGATGATTCCATGTGGGATACCCTATATTTTTGGTTCACTCGAATCATCTGATGCCAATATCTTACCCGATCAAGGATTGATCAATTTAGGTGTTGAAATCAAGTTAGATAACGTGATTTCAATCGATCCAATCTTAAAAAAAGTAAGTACAGAAAAAGGGCTTGAAATTAGCTATGATAAGTTAATATTAACTACAGGTTCAGAACCATCAAAACCAGAGTGGTTAAAAGGTAGAAATTTGGAAAATGTCTTTACAATTCCCAAAAATAAAGTCTATCTGGATACTTTAGTTCAACAACTAAAAACATTTAAAAAAGTGGTTGTTGTAGGTGCTGGATTTATAGGAGTAGAAGTATCAGATGAAATCAATAAAAGAGGAATTGAAGTTACACTTGTTGAAAAACAACCTCATATTTTAGCATTAGCTTTTGATCAAGAAATTGCAATCGATGCTGAAAATGTACTCAAAAGTAGAGGAGTTATTGTAACTACTGGTGTAGGAATTAAAGAAATTCAAGGTGAGAAAAAAGTTTCATCTGTTTTACTTGATAATGGGGAAGTCATTAAAACAGACGCAGTAATTTTATCGATTGGATATTTACCCAATGCAGAACTCGCTAAAAAAACAGGTATTCATATAAATGATAAAGGATTCATCATTGTCGATGAATACTTAAGAACAAATCTTAAAGATATTTATGCAGCAGGCGATTGTGCTGAAAAACGCGATTTTGCAACCAATCGAATTACAACAACAATGCTTGCATCAACTGCATGTGCAGAAGCAAGAGTAGCAGCCTTAAACCTATATAAACTATCAACGATCAGAAAGTTCAAAGGAACGATTGGTATCTATTCAACATCAATTGGTGAATATGCATATGGAGTTGCTGGATTAACTGAAGAAGCAGCAAACAAAGAAAATTTCAGTTATGAAGCGGCATCATTTTCGGGTATAGATCGTCATCCAGGTAAATTAAACCAACCTCACAAACAAATGGTTAAGCTTATTGTAGCTAAAGAAAGTGGACGTGTTTTAGGTGGATCTGTTATTGGTGGTAGTAGTGCAGGTGAACTCATCAACGTCATTGGGTTTGTCATTCAAGCTGGAATGACTGTTAATGATCTCTTAGTTTCACAAATAGGAACGCAGCCCATGTTAACTGCATCACCAGCTGCTTATCCATTAATCAAAGCAGCTGAAGCAATTTCTAAAAAACTTTAAATAAATTTATAGTAAAAAGGTGTTTCACATATGAGTTATGTGAAATATCTTTTTTTATGTTTAATTGTTTATCTAAGTGAGAGATGATATTTACAAGTTAACTAGCGAGGTATATAATAATAACATAAACAACACGTTGACATAAAAAATAAGCTTGTCATGGAAAATAAAATCCAAGAGAGGTTCTTTATTCATATGAAAAAAAGTATATTGTTTTTTGTATTTATGTTTGTCTGTTTTTCATTTGTCTTATCAGGATGTACGGAAGGTGAAGATCCAGAGGATGATACAACTCCTGACCCTACCGAAGATACAATAGATGACTTACCTGTCTATCAACAGATGTATCTTGAAGGTGGAGAAAATGACCCCAACAAAGGATTGCTGAGTCAACATCAACCAAATCATATCAAGTTGCTTAATCTTGAGTTAGAAGGTGAACAAGAGTATGATGA
>DITO01000093.1 GCA_002422065.1 Erysipelotrichaceae bacterium UBA6182
TTACACAAATTGCATATCAGTATGGATATAGTGATTCAAGCTCTTTTAGTAAAGCTTTCAAAAGACATTATAAGGTAAGTCCTCAAGAATTTCGAAAAGCAAGAAAAGACAAGCAATGAAACAAGGATTAACTATAATGAAGTCAGGAGGAATAATGATGGAGAACCCTACAATAGAGATAAAAGAAATTGAATTCAAAGTAATCTATGTTCGATTTAAAGGTAGTTATCTTGAGTTTAGAAGAAATGCTATGAAGATGTTTAAGAAGTTAGAAAAATATGCTTTAGTAAATAATCTAATTGTTGATCATGAAACGAAAGTAATGACACTTTATCATGATAATCCTTTCATAACGGATGAAAACAACTTAAGAACAAGTGTTGCTTTAACTGTTCCACTCTCCTTTAAAGTTAAAGATGAAGATGAAATTTGAGAGTTAATAATTCAAGGCAAGTATGCAGTACTACATTACTCATTAACTCTTAAAGAGTATGAAGAAGCATGGCGATATGCCTATCATGAATGGTTGTTTAAGAGCAATTTAAAACCTAGAGATACTTTCCCTTTTGAATTATACGTTACAAAACCTCCAAGAAATTTCAAAGAATCGAGTCTTACAGATATTTATATACCTATTGAATAGGTCATTATGAAACCATGTCAACCATGGTTTTTCTGTGATGTAAACATTTTCATAAATAAATGTAATTTTTTCTTTTTAAAGTGTTGTATTTCACTAATTTTTCATATATGATTTAAACATCATTTTTAAGGAGAAAGAGAATGAAAAAAATGTTGATGATGTTCGCAAGCATGTTCGTGCTTTTTGCGACACTTACAGGATGTGCACCCACATCGGATACCATAAAAATTGGTGTCAATCTAGAACTAACAGGCCCTGTAGCAGTTTATGGGGTTCCAGAAAAGCTTGCATTTGAAATGGCAGTGGATGAAATTAATAAAAAAGGTGGTATAAACGGCAAACTAGTTGAATTAGTAATTTATGATAATGCTTATGATTCAGCAAAAGCAGTAGAGAATGCTACCAAACTTGCGACAGTGGATAAGGTTGTTGCTATGCTTGGGGCTGCAACATCAGCACCATCATTAGCTATTGGTCCACTAGCGAAAGAATTTGAAGTCTTATCGTTTACTCCATCAGGTACAAACCTAATGGTTACACGTGATGGTGATCAAGTTAATCCATTTGTGTTTAGAGCTGCATTTATTGATCCATTCCAAGGGAAAGTTCTTGCGAACTTTGCATCTGAAGGACTAAGTGCACAACGTGCAGTCATTATGGGTTCAAACTCATCAGACTATGCAAAAGATTTAGCTTCAATCTTTAGTACTCAGTTTTCTGCGAATGGAGGATCTGTTTTGGATACTCTATACTACTCTGATCCTGATAAAGATTTTAGTGCTCAACTTACAGCTATTCAAGCTTTAGGTGAGTTCGATGTATTGTTTGTTGCAGACTACGCAGAACGTGCTGGCCTTATTATTGGACAGGCTCGTGCTGCTGGATTAATGATGCCAATCATTGGACCAGATGGCTTTGAGTCACCAGATCTCAATGGTTTAGCAGGTGGAGCAGCCAATGTAACTGACGTCTTCTTTTCAACACACTTTACTACTTTAAGTGAAGATAAAGTTATTCAAGATTTCGTAGCTGCTCATGTTGCTTTTACAGGAAATGAGCCTTCAGCACTATCAGCCCTTGCTTACGACACCATCTATATGTTATTTGCTGCAATTGAAAAAGCAGGCACTGATCCTGTCAAGATTCGCGATGCGCTTGCAAGTACTACTGGGTTTAAAGGGGTCACAGGAACCATTAGTTTTGATGCTTTCAATGATCCAGTGAAATCTGCAGTCATTGTAGAACTTCAAGGTGGAGAAGCTGTTAACGCAACAGTTGTAAATCCATAAGCTGTGTGATCAAACAGGTGAGACATCTCTCACCTGTTTGTTTTTAAAAGGGAGAAGGTATGACGCAATTCTTACAACAAATCATTAATGGTTTATCTATTGGTAGTGTGTATGCGCTGGTCGCATTAGGTTACACAATGGTCTATGGGATTATTAAACTCATCAATTTTGCTCATGGTGAGATTTTTATGGTTGGAGCTTATCTTGCGATGATTTTTATAACAGTTTTTAATTTTCCTTTGTGGGCAGCAATGTTAGGATCCATGGCAGGGAGTGCACTTTTAGGTATCGTGATAGAAAAAGTAGCTTACAAACCTTTAAGAAAAAGTTCTCGAACCGCAGCTTTAATTACAGCTATTGGAGTGAGTTTCTTACTACAAAATGCAATGCTTCTTATCATGGGAGCACGTATTTATACATTTCCTCAAGTGTTTCAAAATACATCATGGATATTCTTTGGTTTACGAATTAACACACTTCAAATCATGATGTTCTTAACATCGATTGCATTAATGATTTCACTTCAATTCATTGTCTTAAAAACTAAAGTTGGTCGTGCAATGCGTGCGGTAGCAGTTGATAAAGAAGCTGCAGCACTGATGGGTGTTGATGTGAATCATACCATCTCAATGACATTTGCCTTGGGTAGTGCATTAGCAGGAGCTGCAGGGGTTATGGTAGGGTTATACTATATTTCAATGACTCCATATATGGGGTTTGCTCCTGGACTTAAAGCCTTTGTGGCAGCAGTCTTTGGAGGAATAGGCATTATTCCTGGAGCGATGTTTGGAGGATTTGCAATCGGCATAATTGAAACCTTAGTTGCAGGTTATGGAAGTACATTATTTAAAGATGCGGTAGTTTATGCGATCTTGATTATTGTCTTGCTTGTAAAACCAAGTGGATTGTTTGGAAAAGGAGGCAAAGAGAAAGTATGATTTTGTTGAAAAAACATAAAAAGACCTTATTGTACTTTGTACTTTGGTTCATTGTCCTCATAGGGGTAAATGTCCTTATTGATACACGTATTATTAATCCTTACTATCGCTCTGTTTTATATGGTATTGGAATTAACGTTATACTAGGAGTCAGTCTTAATATTATTATTGGTCTTAGTGGACAGTTATCACTTGGACATGGTGGATTCATGTCCATTGGTGCTTATAGTACTGCGATTATGTTACGAAGTAATCCAACACTAAGTGGTTTAGCATTAGGTGTAGGGTTAGGTCTTATGATATCATTTGTAGTTTCATATATGGTTGCAATGCCAACTCTAAGACTTAAAGGAGACTACCTTGCGATAGCAACCTTAGGGGTTGGTGAAATTATTCGTATTGTGATCTTAAATTTAAATGTAACGAATGGGGCAAGTGGAATATCCAATATTAAGAATTTGATGAGCTGGCCATTAATGTTCATTGTAGCAAGTCTAGCTGTGATTCTTACCTTACGGTTTAAATACTCAAAATGGGGACGAGCAGCCATTTCGATTAAAGAAGATGAACTTGCTTCCGAATCTATGGGTGTCAATGTTACACGGATAAAGGTAATTGCTTTTATGTTTGGAGCGTTGTTAGCCGCAGTTGCAGGAGCTATGTATGCAACAACATATTATGTTGTTAAGCCTGAAACCTTTGGGATTGATATGTCGATTAGTATCTTAATCATTGTTGTACTTGGTGGTATGGGATCACTGAGTGGTTCAATGCTTGCGGCAGTATTTGTTGGTGTTGTTAACATGTTTCTTCAAAGTTTTGGACAAGTCCGAATGTTAATATATGCTTTAATACTTATCCTCGTCATGATTTTTAGACCTGAAGGCTTGCTTGGATTAGATGAGTTATCTTGGAGTACGATAAAGAAACGATTATTTAAAGATGCGAAGGTGGTGAAATCATGAAGCCATTACTTAGTGTAACACGCCTTAATAAAGCTTTCGGAGGACTATTAGCCGTTTCTGATGTGAGTTTTGATGTTAATGAACATGAACTACTAGGACTTATAGGACCCAATGGTGCAGGAAAGACAACGTTGTTTAATGTGATAAGTGGTTTATATATACCTACCTCAGGAAGTATTACACTCAATGCATCGGGTAAAGTAAAGGTCATTAGTGGATTAGCACCTTATAAAATTACTCGGCTTGGAATGGCGCGGACTTTTCAAAACATAAGACTGTTTAAGAATATGAGTGTNNTTACCAATGTTCTACAAGGAAGAGCAGCGTGTTAATGATCAGGCATTCGCTTTTCTTCAAAGTGTAGGACTTGAGCATCTTGCAGATCAAAAAGCATCTTCACTGCCATATGGGAAGCAAAGACAACTTGAGATTGCACGAGCATTAGCTACAGGTGCAACAACATTACTACTTGATGAACCTGCAGCAGGGATGAATCCACAAGAGACTGAAGCATTAGCTGAGTTTATTAAAACGATTCATACTTCAAGAGCATTAACAATACTACTTATTGAACATGACATGAACTTAATTATGAAGATTACACAACGTATTATTGTCTTGGACTATGGTAAAGTGATTGCGAATGATATTCCTGAAAATATTAAATTGAATAAACGTGTGATAGAAGCGTATCTTGGAGAGGAGCAAAGTGAGTATGCTCAAGATTAATGATTTGCATGTTCACTATGGTGTGATTCATGCACTGAAAGGTGTTAGTATTGAAGTGAATGAAGGAGAGATTGTAACATTGATTGGTTCTAATGGTGCTGGTAAAAGTACGCTTCTTAAAACGATATCAAACTTACTTCCTTCAACAAAAGGATCGATTATGTATCTTGGACAAGATACAAATCTTGTGGCAAGTAAAACATTACCAGCCATTGGTTTAGTTCAAGTTCCTGAAGGGCGAAAGATCTTTTCTGGAATGAGTGTTAAAGAAAATCTCCTTATGGGGGCTTATTTAAGAAAAGATAAAGAGGGTATTAAAGAAGATTTACAAAAAGTTTATGAGCGTTTTCCTATCTTGAAGAAAAGACTTAATCAAGATGCTTCTACGCTTTCTGGAGGGGAACAGCAAATGCTTGCCATGTCGCGAGCACTGATGGCTCGTCCTAAGCTATTACTACTTGATGAGCCTTCAATGGGGCTAGCACCACTTCTTGTGAAAGAGATATTCCGACTCATTGAAGAAATACATGCATCAGGAACAACCATTCTCTTGGTGGAGCAAAATGCAAATCAAGCACTCAAGATTGCTCATAAAGCGTATGTGCTTGAAACTGGAAGCATTGTCTTATCAGGGAGTGGACAAGAATTATTATCAAGTGAGGATGTGAAACGCATCTATTTAGGAGGTCATTAATGTACGTTAGTGCTCATATGAGTCAACAGCTTATTACAATATCACCAAAAGAGACAATTTCTTTAGCATTAGAACTCATGAAGATTCATAAGATTCATCGTCTTCCAGTGGTGATTGATGGTGTACTTGTAGGGTTAATTACTGAAGGCATGATATCACGTTATATGCCATCGAATGCAACGTCTCTTGATATCTTTGAACTTAATTTCTTACTATCAAAAACGAAAGTGGATGATATTATGCTTACCCGAGTCATTACTGTTTCCTTGGATACTTTACTTGAAAAGGCAGCAGACATAATGGTAAGCAAGGATATTGGGTGTCTTCCAGTCGTGGATGAGCGTAAGCATGTTTTAGGGATGTTGACGACAAATGATGTTCTTAATTCATTTGCCCATGTCATGGGGTATTATAATGAAGGAACGCGCGTGGTTCTAGAGTTTGCATTGGATCATATCGGTTTAATGGCTGAAGTGAGTACACTATTTTTTAAACAGGGTTTAAACATTACTCATATCATGGCCTTTAACGATGAGAATGTTCAAATGGTTATTAAGACATCATCTTTAGATAAAAAAACCATTAAAGATATGTGTGAAGCGGCTAAGTTTAAAGTGGTATCAATCATATAAGAGTAGGGGGGTTACTACAATTAGTAACCCTCTTTTAACATGCCTTA
>DITO01000098.1 GCA_002422065.1 Erysipelotrichaceae bacterium UBA6182
TTTTAGAGATTCTATTTCTGATTTTGACAGAGCACGCCACTCACCTTCACTGAGTGAATCTAGAGTTAGCGATCCTAAACGATATCGATGTAATTCAATCACTTCATTATCTAAAGCATGCATCATTCGCTTAATTTGATGATAGCGTCCTTCTGTAATACCAAGTTCAATAACATGCTCAGAAACTAGATTTACTTGTGCAGGTGCACAAAGGGTTTCATCTTGGATATCTACACCTTCTTTTAAACTGATTATTGCATCATCTGTAATTGGTTTTAAAAGGGTAACACGATAGAATTTCATTACTTTCTTATGAGGACTCATAAGTTGATGAGTTAATTGACCATCACGTGTTAACAATAATAATCCGGTTGTGTCTTGATCTAAACGTCCTATCATGTGGTAGATTTTTGTAGATAGGTTAAACACACTAAATACAGTAGGTAGATGGGGATCTATAGTTGAGCAAACAACCCCTTTTGGTTTATGAATCATGATGACATCANNATAGAAGCGTCTCTAACTATACCATTATTCAAAACCACTCGCTTTTGCTTAATAGCAGCTTTGACTTCGCTGCGAGACCAACCTAATCCATAGGATAGGATTTTATCAATTCGATCCATGGATTTTTTTCCTTTGCAGAATATACATTTGAGGTAAGCCGAATACCCACGATAAACCAATATATGTAGCGAGTGAGACTCCTCCACTTACAGTAAGTTTAAGAAGTGTTATCCATCGATTCTCAATAATGATGTTATGCCATCCAAGTAATAAGAACGCATATCCAACAATAATCATTGCACTCGTTGACAATAACATGAGAAACAGACGTGATCTTACACGTGTGTAATTGAATCCATAGATCTTCTTAAGTGTTACAAGGTTAAAAGTTATCAATACAATATGAGAAACTATCGATGAAACAACAGCCCCTTGATAACCTATCAATGTAATTAGAGGAATAAAAACAGCAAGTTTCACAATGAATGATAGTGTAAGGGCAAAAACGACTTTGCGTCTTAATTGAAGGACAATAAGAATATTTACTAAAACTGGTGAAACTATCATTAATAATGAAAGAAGACTTGAAGTTTTTAATACTTCTCCCCCAATGAATGAATAATCTACATAGAATATATAATAGATTTCCTTAGAGAAAACAAACAATCCTACCACAAGAGGTAATCCAATAAATAAAACTGTTTCGAGAGCATCATAAACATGATTTCTTAATGCAGTGCGATGATTTAGAGTAAACGCTTCACTTATAAAAGGAATTATTGCAATAGAGAATCCTAATGCTAAAACTAAAGGAATGGAAATAAGCTTACGGGTGGTAAACATGATGATAGTAAATAATAGATTTACATCGATTTCATTGATTCCTAAAGATAACATCGTTGAGTTAAAACCAAAGAGTGTGACCATACCTTCAAGATTACTCAATACACTGACAATTAAGAATGGAATTGATATACTGAAAATTTCTCTTAGAAACGCGCCTACATTAAGCGGTTCAGCTAATGTTTTATCAATGTTAAAAGACTTTATTATTCGTCGCTCTTTGATGTATAAGTCAACAATCGCAAACATTCCAGCAACAGAAGCTGCAAGCATTGCAATATAGACAGCATAAATACGATCAAAGTTTAAAACGTTAACAAATAAGACACTAAATCCAAGTAAGAAAGCAACACGAACAATTTGCTCAAAGACTTGAGAGAAGGCATAATGATTCATTTCTTTTAAACCTTGCATAAAACTTCGATAAGATGATAATACTGGTGTTATGAAGGTTGCTAAAGCAACAAATCTAAGGACGATGAGTGTGATGTCATACGATTCTTGTGAAGCTTGTTGTCCAATGATTAACGGTACAATCCATGGTGCTGTTAAGTAAATTAAGACAAAGAAAATAATACCGACAATAAAAAGAACTCGCTTCATGAAACGGTTAATCATTAGCATCATGGCAATATCATTTTTGGCAACATATCGTGCAATCAATGTTGCAGCAGCTACAGGAATACCTGCAATGGCGAGTTGCAACATGAAATCATAAAATGTATATCCATAACTATAAAAGGCAGTATTTTCTTGCCCTGCTATTTGTGTGAATGGTGATACATAAAGAATACCAATCGCTTTGGTGATAAATATACCTAATGAACTTGTTAATCCACTAAGTATTAGAGATCGCTTATTCATTCTCTACTCACCATCGTCGATATCATCGATTTCATCATTAGGGTCTAAAGGTTCATCAGTCGCAAGAAAATCGATATCAATAATAAAATACTCACGTATTTGCTTAATTTTGTAGTAATCTTTCCAAGAAATCATTACTTTTAGTTGAATTGTTTCTGTAGTTGCAATACCTGAGAGTAGTATTCCACGAGGAAATCCTTTATCGATGTTGATTTGGTTTGGAACTAAGTTAACCATTGAATCGAAAACACCTATCGAAGGAGTTAAGTTTACAAGGGATTCAAAGTCTTGATTACTCTCAACGACAACAACCACTATGTCATACATTGCAACTTGAGGATTATCAATAATTAAATCATAGCGAAATTGGGAGTTTAATTCGTATTTCTCGATTGAAAGATCAAAGGATTCTGTAAAAGTTAAAAAACGATCATTATCCAGAATTGAAAAATAATGACTCTCATAAAGCGTAAGTGCACGCTCAAATTCAACGTCTCTTGGACGTTCTAAACATCCACTTAATAGGATTAAAAGTACTAGCCATCCTTTTTTAAACATAAAAAATACCTCGCGACTATTATATCACACTATACTGTGATGGTCGCGAGGATTTTGTTATGTGAAGTCAACGAGTAAATAGTTTTTCTTCCCTTTTTTAATCACTGAATATGCTTGATGATATGCATCTTTAACTTCAAGTATTGTATTGATATCGTCTATCTTATGACCATTAATACTGATTGAACCACTTGTAATCAATTCACGAGCTACACGATTTGATGATGCAACTTGGGATTGAACCAAAGCTTCAATGAGTGATATTGAGATATGTGCATTGATTTTAACTGCATCTTCAAACACTGCTGCTAAGTCATGTTGTGATAATGTTTCGAAAGCTTGTGTAAAATAGACTTCCGAAAGTTGTTGAGCATTAAGTAATGCTTCTTCACCAAAGACAACACGTGTTAGTTCTTGAGCCAATTTCTTCTGAGCAAAACGTAAATGAGGTGCATTGAGGTGTTCTTTTTCAATGTTTTGAATTGTATCTACAGATTCAAATGAAAGACGTTTTAAGAAATTTATGACATCCTCATCACTAACGTTAATGAAATATTGATAGAAAACATATGGATGTGTCTTAGACGCATCTAGCCAAATGTTCTTTCCTTCACTTTTTCCAAATTTAGAACCATCTGATTTAGTAATTAGAGGTTGAGTTAAACCATAAACTTTTGATTCATGGCCTTTAACTTTGCGAATTAATTCAATACCACTAGTCAAATTACCCCATTGATCAGATCCACCAACTTGCATTTCGCAATTATGGTGTTCATATAAATGCAACCAATCTGTTGCTTGTAGGATTGTATATGTAAATTCTGTAAATGATATCCCTGTATCAAGTCTTGACGCAACAACATCCTTATTAATCATGTAATTCACATTAAAGTGTTTTCCATAGTCTCTTAAGAATGATAGAACGCTAACATCTTTAAACCAATCATAATTGTTCACAAATTCTACATTGTTAGTGTCGAGAATGGACTTCATTTGATGTTCTAAAGCACTCACGTTATGTGAAAGCATCTCTAATGATAAAAGTGCACGCTCTGTTGTTGGACGAGGATCTCCAATCATTCCAGTAGCTCCACCGAGTAATGCTATTGGATGATGTCCTTGTAATGCAAAACGCTTTAAAAGGAGAAGTTGTTGCAAATGTCCAATGTGAAGACTATCGGCTGTTGGATCAAAACCACAGTATAAAGTGATAGGTTTATTTAGTCTTTCTTGTAAGCCTTCAATATCAGAGCAGTCTTTGAATAGGTTTCGCCATTTTAATTCTTCAATAAAATTCATAATTGTCCCTTTCGTTTAAAAACATCCATATGGATGTTTATAAGTTAATTAATGATGATTGACGACGATTAAACACATAACTTAACTCAATTTCTTTTTCACTGAGAACTTCGTTATGTAGGAGTTTAGTCATAATTCTCATTGCGACTGCTCCCAAGTCATACGATGGTATTACAATTGACGACAATTGTGGTCTTACCATCGAGTTATATTTAGTGTCAATCATACAAATCACTTCACACTGTTCAGGAACCTGAATGTTGTTTTCACTCGCTGCGTTAATCGTTGCTAGTGCTTGCGAATCGCGGTGAGTTAAAATTAAATCGTGTTTATGATTCTTAAAATAACCTTTTAAATATTCATAGGATGAGCGATAATTTTGTGGAATTTCTACATAATGAAATGAGTCTTTGTTTGCTTCTGCAAATGCTCGTTTGACTCCATTAACCATAGATGTAATAGCAAATGGATTTTTACGGTCTTCAATGATAGCAATATTATCTTTGCTTACGTCTAGATAGGCTTTAGCAATATCATACGAAGCCTTTTCAATGTCGACAAAAACACTTGCGATGCTATCATCTGACATTCTATTTCCTATAATAACAATCGGATACTGATAACGTTTTAATTCAGATAAATCATCATGAAGTAGCTTATCATTGTAAATGATAACCCCATCAACACGAGACTTAATGATGTTTTCAACAGTTTCATTAATTTCTAAAATACCTTCAGTTGTTGTGTGAAGTACAATTGAGTACTTATAAATCTTAGCAACATCAAGTAGACCATTAATGATTTGACCTGTAACATTAAAACTTGCTTCAGGAACAACAAGTGCAATAGTCGTTGTTTTTTGAAGTGCTAATCCTTGAGCAACAGCATTAGGTTTATACCCTAGTTTCTCAATCGCCTCTTGAACCTTAATACGGGTGTCCTCACGTACAATTTCTAATCCATTAATAACTCGTGATACTGTCGCTAAAGAGACATTAGCTTCACTTGCAACGTCGTATATCGTAACTCGTTTCATATTATTCCTTTCGTATCCAAGTTTTCAATTTTTGTATGTTGGACTCAATGTTTGATTTGATGGCTTGAATATCATCTTCAAGCGGTTTGGCATCTACCCATGCTTTAAACCCATGACTCAACGCTTCTATCGTACTATGAATTTGTTGTCCATAGTTTTGTTGGAATGTCGATAATAACTCATTCAATTTATCATTAAGTTGAGTGATTGCACTACTTAATGAGTCACTAAGTTGATACTTCTCATTAATAACCGCCATGTATGAAGAAAATTCTTTCATAGCATTTAGGATGTTTTCTTTATACTCTGCTAATTTAGCTTGAACGTCTTCGTCACTCAGTTTTTCTTTCAATGCATCACTCAGTGAATTGCTTAGTTTAAGTGAAGCATCTTTAAATTGCTGGTATCGTTGCTTAACTTCACTAAAATCTGTTTCTGATATTTTATCCTTAAGTGATTTAATTTCTTGCTCAATTGTATTGAAAATATCATTCAGGGCCATGGTCATCTCCCCCATCTTTATAAAAGAATGAACTGATTGCATCTTTGAGAACACTCATATTGGAGATAAGAATCTCAATTAATCCTTTAACGAAACTTTCAGAGAAAGCTCCAACTTGATCAACGCCTCTAGAAATATTGGTAATAGTATTGACTGGTGCTTTCATTTGATCTAGATATACTTCCACTATATTTAATGAGCGATCAACACTTTCAACAGTTTGGTGTAATTTCTTCAACAATTTAATTAATACAATCAAAAAATATATTAAAAAATACAGTGCAATAACTGAAAGAATTGGGATAAGTAAAGTTGAAACTGAGTTTAATAGTTCTAATAATGCATCCATGTAACCACCTCTTTACAATATTATAGACATTCTTGAAACAATTTTCAATAGAACTGGAAGCGCTTTACTCGTTAAATTTGTACATATTGCGATAAAAAAGGAGCAATGCTCCCTATTTTAAAATTAAACAGTATCCTTTTGAGATGACACCATTAATTGATAGAAGTCCATATCGTGGTACTCATCAAACTTATATCCACATTCTTTGATTGTTCCTATGTAAGTAAAACCAAAAATTTCATGGAGTCGCTTAGACCCTTCATTTGTAGAGGTTATTTCAGAAACTACCGTGTGAATATTTGGGTTTGAAGTAGCAAGATCTAATATTGCTTGCATTAATTCTTTTCCTAGTCCTTCACCCCTTTTTTCGGAATGTAAGTAAATACATAGTTTAACGCTACGATCATATCCATCATCTGCGCCAAATGGAGAAAGGCCAGCATAACCAAATACTTTTCCTTCTTCTTCAACAACAATTAAAGGATTGTTTTTCCCATGAGAATAAAACCACTTCGTTCTTGATTCTAGATTTTTAGGATCAATATCAAACGTTGCAGCATTATGTTTTATGACATAATTGTAAATTGATGTCATGGCTGGAATATCTTCAAATCGTGCTGGTCTAATCAATGGTTATCCTCCTTATTCTTCTTTAACTTATGAAGTAATTGAACAATGATTTCTAAGATAATTGCGAATATCATTGTAAAGATGATATTTGAAAGGAACCCTAAAGCTGCACCTAATGTTCCATATGAATTAGTAAGTGATCTAACAAGTTCAAAATAAAGTAGAATTAGCGAGCTTGCCCAACCGATAATAAACACAATTGAAGCAAGTTTAGTCTTAAAAGTCATGAATAATAAAGCAATCAATGAAAACACAAAACCATACAAGAAAAAACCAAAATGATTTGTGGTAGTGAGAGGTGCTTTCACAACGACTGTGTAATTAAAGTAAAAAGTAGCAATTGTAATAACCAAGATACCTAATGATATGAACCACTTATATTTATGTAATCGTAAGGACATGTCTTATTCTCCTTATAGCAGAGCTATATTTGAATCGAAATGAAACCTAAACAATGGTTTTTAATAGATCAGCAAGTACATATATATCTTTTGAACTCATGAATAAGTAAACTGCAGGAGAATGTTTTGCTAAAATATGAGCTGCATCCATATCTTCATTAATTACATGAGCTCCACTAATCTTCTCAGATAAATAATAGATATCTTGAGTATAACCTTCTTCATAATCATCAATACTGTTAAAATTTACAAGATAAACTTCATCTGCTAACGATAAGGCAGATGTAAACTCATTCACAAAATTAACTAAACGTGAAACACGATGAGGTTTAAATACTGCAATAATCTTTTTATCTTGATAAGCTTGTTTTGCCGCTAAAACTGTCATTTTGATTTCAGTAGGATGATGTGCATAGTCATCAATAAAAACATCGTTGTTTATAATTTCTTGTACAAATCGACGTTTTGCCCCTTTGAAATCAATTAAACTTTCTTGAATACTATTTAATGGGATATCAAGAAGTAATCCTAAAGTGATTGCAGCTAATGCATTTAACACCATATGATCTCCTACTAAAGACAACTTAAATTCCCCTTTATCCTCACCTTTAAACATCAGTTTAAATGTTGTAAAACCTTGTTCATAACGCACATTCTTTGCTATGACATCATTATCATCCTCAAAACCATAATACATAATTGGACGATTGATTGTTAAAGAGCGAATAAGTTTATCATCACCACAGGCAATAATATACTGAGATACTGTTTCACTAAATGCTTGAAAAGCATGGATGTAGTCTTTAAGTGTTTTGAAATAATCGACATGATCCCAATCAATATTTGTAATAATGGCATAGTGAGGATTATATGCTAAGAAGTGATGGCGATATTCACATGCTTCAACAACCAAGTCTTTAGCATCTTCACTAAGATGTCCTTGACCATCTCCAATAAGATATCCACTAGGATGATGATAACTAAGCATATGTGCAATAAGAGAAGTTGTCGTCGTTTTACCATGAGAACCGCTCACTGCAATTGAGTTGTATTTCGCCATCAACTCACCTAAAAAATGATGATAGCGAATCACTCTCACATTCTTTGAAGCATGTGCTTTAACAACCTCATCAAAATCATCAAGAAAAGCATTACCTACAACAACGGTCCATTCAGGAAGAAATTCTGTAACCATAAAAGGCACCATTTTTATATGACGTGCTTCAAGTTGTTCTTGAGTAAAAATATGTTTGTCAATATCACTTCCCATAACCTCATGACCGATGTCATGAAGCATGCAAGCAAGTGATGCCATTCCAGCACCTTTAATTCCAATGAAAAATATCATAGTAATTCCTATTCATCAAAAAGTGAACGAAACATCGTTTGTACACTTTCATCTTCACTTTCTTGTGATGGATCATCGAAGAATTCATGTTCTTGTTTTTCAACTACTTTAGGTTTTTTCGGCTCATCTAGGAATAAATCATCCATCGATGGCTGTTTTACAACTGGAACACTCACAACATCTTCGTTAAACAAATCATCCATACTAACATGTTTTGAAACCTCAACTTGTGGCTTAACAGCAACAGGTTTTGCTCTGACTACACCATATATTGGTGAAAATACAGTCCCTAAAACACTAGTATTCTCTTGAGGGAGTCCAAGTGGGGTTTGAGAAACTTTAGTCGTTGTTGAGGCTTGCTCCTTCTTTCCAAAGATTGGAGAGATAATTGAAGATGCTTGGTATGGAACTGCTTGTGCAGTTTCCTTCTTAACAATTGGTTTCAATTCTATTTTTTTCTCAACTTTTTCACTAGAAAAATCAAGTGACTTTTGATGAACTAAAGGTACCTCTTCAATGATTGGTTCTTTTTCTTCTA
Organism: Erysipelotrichaceae bacterium UBA6182; assembly: GCA_002422065.1. Lineage (GTDB taxonomy): Bacteria > Bacillota_I > Bacilli_A > Erysipelotrichales > Erysipelotrichaceae > UBA6182. The sequence goes on from DITO01000098.1 coordinate 8,876, forward strand.
AGTCAATCATTTTCATTTTTGACACCGGTACTCCTTCTTGACTTAAAGAAGGATCATAACTAGGTTCAATTTCTTCTTCTACCACATCAACTTCTTCAAATAGAAACGACATTAATTTCTTAAACATAAAGTTTCCTCGCTTCTTGGTTTTATTCTTGACCATCTTCAGGTTCTTGGACATCTTCAGACTCTTCACCCTCAAAAATCGGTTCATCAGGAAGATCTTGATACTCCCTTAAAAGTTCTTCAAGAGTTGGTGGTCCTTTTAAAAGATTAATCATGTCGGCAATCGTTCCTGATTCAGGAGCAAGTTGGTTAAATAGATTTTCAGTTTGTGATTGAAAGTCTAACCTATCTTCACCTTTAGTATATAGAGAAATAATCAAGTCATGATTAACTGATGAATTCTTAAGAATGACTATCATATCATTTAAAACTGACTCTACATTAGCCAACGCTACATTTGCAGTAAGCACTATATCGAAACTACGAAGCATCATGGTGTAACGATTTTCTTGGCTAGAAAGTTTGAATTCATAAGACTGCATCTTTCCTTGATAATTCGAATATTCTCCAATATAGTGGATAAGAGGTGTATCAAGCGTAATGGTTCTTAAACTGTTGTTTAATGAAGATTTATACAGTTGTTTTGCAATAACACCCACAACATCGACATTAAATTGAATGATTTCCTGATTTGATAGCATAGACACAAAGTATGGTCCGCTTTGCTTAACCCCAGCATGAAATGGTTTGTAGAAAGAATACTTGTTTGTTATGACATTTTGAATAGGAGATCCTTGCTGCTCAAAATTTTCAAGAATTCCTAAAAACTGAATTTCTTGAATTGATTGAACTTGACATGCTGTCAAGAAAAATACAAATGTTATTGTAGCAAGGATTTTTTTCATATTGTTATTGATTACAAGTAATCATATCATTGATTATCGTATCATTCAATTCTTCAATGAAATGAGATGAAACATGATATGCAGCATTTAAGTCGTTAACATCACAAATACTCGATGCTGTGTGTATATTTCGAGCGCAAATGCAAATAGTTAAAGTAGGAACTCCCATATTAGATTTATGAATCGCACCGGCATCAGTTCCACCTAATGATAGATAATACTGATGTGGAATTTCATGGGCAATGGCTGTCTTCTTTAAACGTTCAAGCATACAGCGATTTGGAAGCATACTAGCATCCACAAATCGAAGTAGAACTCCAGCACCTAACTTACCTAGTACGTCTTTATCTGCCCCTGCATCATTTGCTGGAGAGCAATCGTAGACGATTGCAATGTCTGGCTGTGTAAGATTAGCTGCGGTTTGAGCTCCACGAAGACCCACTTCCTCTTGAACAGTAGCTCCAGAGATTAAGTCAAAAGGTAAATCTACATCCTTAAATGCCTCTAGCATCGCTAAAGCCATAGCACATCCATAACGATTATCTAATGCTTTAGATAAAATACGATGATCATTCAGTCTTACAAAATCACCATCAAGGACGACCATGTCTCCAAGGGTTACTCCCATGTCAAGTACTTCTTGTTTACTACGAGCACCTATGTCAACTAAAAGATCCTGAATCTCAACAGGTGAATTACGTTTAGCATCAGTAAGCATATGAGGAGGGATAGACCCAATGGTTCCTTTATATACACGACCATCTAAAGTTGTCACACGTACTCGCTGACTCATGAGGGTTTGTGACCACCACCCACCTACTGGATAGATAGATAATGATCCTACATCATTGATTTGCTTGACCATGAAACCAACTTCATCCATATGACCAGCTAACAGCACTTTCTTAGCATTAGCCACTTTACTTTTCTTAATACCAAAAATGCTTCCTAATCCATCGGTAATGATTTCATCAGAGAGTGGTGTTAGATTTTGTTTCATGTATTGAAATACTTGGCTTTCAAGAGATGCTATACCATCAAGTCTTGCTAAATTTTCTAAATGCATTAAAAGTTTATCCACGGTGTTTTTTCCTCCATATACATCGATAAATCGGTTGATTTAAACTCATAAATCGTGCTTCATATTCACTAATTGCATCTTCTTGTTGTTCACGTCTAAAATCGACACTCATCTCCTCAAGAACAAATCCAGATTGAGAAAACTGAACCATGGAATATTCAAAAAGATCTTTGTTATCTGTCTTCATAATAATTTGTCCTTCTTCACTAAGAATACGTTTATATTGATCAATAAATGTAGAAGCTGAAAGACGCCTTTTATGAGTTCTTTTCTTTGGCCATGGATCAGAAAAATTAAGATGAATGATATCAATATCATGATCACTAAATTGCTCTAAATAATTCTGTGCATCTCCTATCAAAAATAACTGATTGTCTTTAATTGCTTCTGAAGCTTTCTTAATTGCAACAGCAGCAACATTCATTTCTTTTTCAATGCCAATCCAAAGATCTTTTGGGTATATTTGACTCATTTGAATCCAATAGTCCCCTTTTCCTGAACCAATTTCAAGATGAACAATGTCATAATGAGCATGGGTTTTACCACTTAGAGAAAGTACATCACCAAGCACAAAGGAAGGAGGATTTTGTAAAAGAGAATCTACCCAAGGCTTTTTACGCATTCTCATAGGCAAGTTCATACAACGCTTTCGCGTATATCGCTGTCGCTAACACTAAGTCTTCAATCTCAATCCCTTCATCTTTTTGGTGAGCATCACCCACATGAGCAAGTTGAGGTTTCGTGATAAATTTCATACCATAGGCCACAAAATTTGGCATAGTACGTGCATAAGTTCCACCCCCCATGGTGAGTGGAGGTGTAAAATCATCATTACTAAGTTCTTTATATACACGATGTAGTGTTTGAACTAATGTAGAACTTGGATCAACAAAATGAGGACCTTTATGAGCTACAATCTCGTAACCAAAAGATGTTGATGCGAGTTTATCGCTAACACGATCTTCAATCCAATCAATATTCACATCATTAGGATAGCGAATATCAATAGTTAACGCAGTATGATTGTTTTCTACAGAAACAATACCACAGTTTGTGCTAAGCCATCCCATATGAACTCCATCGAACGCAATATTTAAACTTTTTCCCATTACATCACTAATGAGTGATGCTGCTTCAAGAGATAATTCATCATTATAAACACTACCTACAAAGTTAAAAGCATGATATGAAGCATTAATCCCTTTATGAGGTGTAGATGCATGCGTATAATCACCATAGAACGTATACTCAACCAATGTATCATCTAAGACATTTACATCCACTTGAAGGCGATGTGCATTTTGATACCATTCTAAAGCGTGTTGATTATGTTGTGTATTTACAACAAGTTTTGCTTTTCCAATAACGATATTAGGACGTTCACCCGCATGAAAAGATTGTATGATCGTAGGTTTATGTGAACGAAGTACGATGTTTGCAATGCCTTTCTCTCCATAGATTAATGGGAAATAGGCATCAGGTACAAAACCAAAATCAGGTATCTTGCGATTTTTAGTGAAATAATCCATACAACGCATTCCTGTTTCTTCATCAACACCAACGATAAGTTGAAGTTGATGCTTTAAAGGAATGTTTAAATCTTTAAGAATACGCAATGCATAAAGCGCTGCGATGGTTGGTCCTTTGTCATCCCCAGTACCACGGCCAAATATAACCCCATTTTCAATCACAGCCTTAAAAGGATCTTTTGTCCATCCCTCACCAACAGGGACAACATCTAGATGTCCTAAAAGACCGATTGAAGTTGATTGAGTCCCATATGAGGCAACCCCGGCATATCCATCAACATTATCAACATTGAAACCTAATGATTCACAACGATTTAAAAACCAATCAAGTGTTTCTTTTAAAGGTTGTCCAAATGGAGCTTCTTTTGAAATGCTTGATTCATCAGTAAGTGAAGGAAATGCTATCAAATCAGTGAGATCTTGCACCATCTCAGATTCATATTGTTGTGCAAGTTGTTTGAAATCAATCATAATGGTTCCTTTCATAGAAGAAAAAACGGTTACCCGTTTCTTCTTGGTGGTCTCTTATCTTTGTTGAATGGCTTACGCTCAGGTTCGACATAACCTTCAGGTTTAGGAAGTAAATCCTTAGCTGAGACATTAACTCGACCCTTCTCATCCACTTCAATAACGATGACTTTAATTACATCCCCAAGTTTTAAGACATCTTCAACGTTTTCGACACGCTCATAAGAAATCTTAGAGACATGAAGTAATCCATCTGTTCCTGGGAATAAGGAGACAAATGCACCAAATTTTTCGATACGTACCACTTTAGCATCAAACACTTCACCGACTTTAGTTGTCTTGATGAGTGATTCAATACGTGCCGCTGCTTTCTTAATTGCTTCCATATTTGTGTGATAAATCGCAACGCGACCATCATCTTCTATATCAATCTTAACATTGTCACAATCAGCGATAATTTGATTAATCATCTTACCACCTGGACCAATAATTTCGCGAATCTTATCTACAGGCACTGTAAGTTTAATAAGTTTAGGAGCATATGTTCCTACTTCATCACGGGCAACATTAATCATTTGGTTCATATTTTCTAAGATATGTAAGCGACCAATTTGAGCTTGAGTCAGTGCTTCTTTTAATATTTGTGGAGTTAATCCTTCAATTTTAATATCCATTTGAAGTGCAGTGACTCCAGCAGCAGTTCCTGCTACTTTAAAGTCCATATCTCCAAAATGATCTTCCATGCCTTGAATATCAGAAAGTACTGAATAGCTATCACCATAAGTGACTAGACCCATTGCGATACCTGCTACTGGAGCTTTGATAGGAACCCCTGCAGCCATTAGCGCCATAGAACCAGCACAGATGGAAGCTTGAGATGTTGAACCATTAGACTCAACAACTTCTGCAACTAAGCGAATAGCATATGGAAATTCTTCTTCACTTGGTAAGACTTGTGCAAGTGCACGCTCACCTAAAGCACCATGACCAATTTCACGACGTCCTGGAGAACCCATTCGTCTCGTTTCCCCAACAGAGAATGGTGGGAAGTTATAGTGGTGCATAAAACGTTTTGATTCAACCATACTGATATCATCAATAATTTGATTATCCCCCATCGCTCCTAATGTTGCGATAGAAATAACTTGTGTCTGACCACGTGTAAACATTGCACTACCATGAACTCGTGGAAGAATATCAATTTGAGAATCAAGTGCTCTGATTTCATCCGGTTTACGACCATCAGGTCTAACTTTATCAATTGAAATTAAGCGACGAACTTCATCAGAAACGATGTCATGACAAACTTCTTTCACTTGTTTAATAGCTTTATCTTTTGCCTTATCATTATCAAAGGTAAATGAATTGAAATGTTCAACGGCTTCAGCTTCAATTTCATCAATCGCATTGTAACGTTCAAGTTTTTCGTTGATTGAAACAGCTGCTCTTAAACGACTTTCGAAGTTTAATTTTACAGTCGAAGTAATTTCTTCTGGGATTGCATATAACGTGATTTCACGTTTCGGTTTTCCAACCGCACTTGCAATTTCCTCTTGAAACTCACATAGTTTAACAATAAACTCATGACCAAAAAGCATAGCTTCAAGCATATCTTCTTCTGAAACTTCTCTAGCTCCAGCTTCAACCATGTTGATTGCTTTCTTAGTCCCTGCAACAGTTAAATCGATATCTGATTTTTCTAGTTCTTCAAGTGTAGGGTTAATAATGAGTTCACCATTAACACGACCTACAACAACTCCAGCAATTGGACCATTGAATGGTAAATCTGATACACATAAAGCTAATGAAGACCCAAACATTGCAGCCATTGCTGGCGAGCAATTGTTATCAGCAGACAATACCATGTTGACTACTTGAACTTCATTACGATATCCATCCGCAAATAATGGACGAATAGGACGGTCAATGAGACGTGATGTTAATGTCGCCGTTTCACTTGGACGACCTTCACGACGTAAAAATCCACCTGGGATTTTTCCTACTGAGTATAATTTTTCTTCATAAATGACTGTGAGTGGAAAGAAATCTAGATCTTTCGCATTCTTACTCCCAGTCGCTGTTGACAAGATTACAGTATCTTCATAACGAACGATAACTGCTCCTCCTGCTTGTTTTGCAATTTCGCCCGTCTCTACCACTAGAGAACGGCCTGCAAAATCTAACGCAAAGCGTTGTTTTGACATAATTCACCTCTTACTTTTAACTTATTTATTTTACCACATCAAAGGTTAAAAAACACATGAGTAAAAAAATAAAAAAAATCAAAAAAAAAACCAAACCGAAGTTTGATTTATTTACGTAATCCTAAACGACTAACAAGTTCACGGTAACGGTTAACATCGGAATCGCGTAAGTATTTTAAGAAACTACGACGACGACCAACCATTTTCATTAAACCACGGAGTGAATGGAAGTCTTTTTTATGAACTTTTAAGTGTTCAGTTAAGACGTTGATTTGCTCAGTTAGTACAGCTACTTGTACTTCGACTGAACCAGTATCTCCTTCAAATCGTGCGAATGATGTCATGATTTCTTGTTTTCTTTCTTTTGAAATCATAGGGCCTCTCTCTTTCTGTCCTTCTAATCCAAGTGATGGGTCGAGGAAACCTCACCCCTAGAATAAAAGCATTTGTATGATATCATATAACTAACAGTAATACAACACTAAGAATGGAGAACACAATGAGAATAGCTTGGATCGGTTTAGGATTAATGGGATCACGCATGGTTCAACACTTAACACGCTTTCATGAAGTTCATGTTTATAATCGCACAAAATCAAAAAGTGAAGCTTTAAAAGACTTGGTTCATGTGCATCAAAGTATATCATCATGTGTTAAAGATTCAGAAATCGTAATTATGATGCTTTCAACCCCAGATGTTGTAAAGGATGTCTTTACTAAGCAAGTGCTTCCTAATATTAATGAAGGAACAATTATTATTGATATGTCAACCAATCTTCCAAGTTTAACCAAAGAGCTTTATGATTTAGCAAAAGCTTCTCAATGTCACTGGATAGACGCCCCTGTAAGTGGTGGACTTAATGGAGCTCAAAACGCAACCTTATCTATTATGGTGGGTGGTGATGAGGTTATCGTTAAAGATAGAATGGCACTCCTTGAACTTATGGGCTCAAAAGTGATTTATTGTGGCCCAAGTGGACATGGTCAACACACAAAAATGGCCAATCAAATTAGTGTGGCAACTAACTTAGCGGGACTTCTTGAATCCATGGAATATGCTAAACACACTCAGTTAAATCTTAATGATGTTTTGACTTTATTAAACCAAGGAGCAGCAAGTTCATGGCAATCCATTCATAATGGTCCTTTATATCTTCAAGAAGATTTAAATCCTGGTTTTATATTCACACATTTCTTAAAAGATCTTCGATGTGTGATGCATGAAGCAAACTTAAGAAACATACATTTACCTGTAGTTGAAAAAATAACTTCAATGGTTGAGTCCATCATTAACGATGAAAATGAAAATCTATCTACCCTCGCACTGGTTGAATATTATAACCAACATCAACCTAAATAAACATCTTACTCATCAAATGCTTGCATAATAGTTACGATAATATCATGTAGAAATAATCGACCTGAAGCAGTGGACTGTAAACCTTCTTCATTGAGTATAACCCAACCTTGCTGTTGGGTTTTTTCTAATGCCTTTTCTACTTTATTTCTAATATCACTACCATGATTGATATGATTCCATGAAACGATTTGATTAAGTCGTAGTCCCATCATGAGTTTTTCGATAACTTGATCATACTCAGATAATTGAATATCCTCTTGAATTAGTTTCTCATTCAAAGTGTAATGATGAATGTTCTTTGTATTAGTCCAACGACGGTTATTGACCTTTGATGCTGCCCCAGGGCCAAGTCCAATGAAGTTTGCATATTTCCAATATGATAAATTATGTTTTGAATAATGTTTATTCTTAGTAAATGAACTTACTTCATAGTGTTCATATCCCGCTTGAGTAAGTGTCCTAATAGCACATTCATACATTTGTCCTTCAAGTTCATTATCTACAGGTTGAATCTTTTGTCGTCCAAAGGCAGTATTAGGTTCTATTGTTAAGGCATAAAGTGATAAATGTGTAGGATTTAGTGTTAATACATCATGCATTGAAACTTCAAACTCTTCAATTGATTGAGTCGGTAATCCATACATTAGATCATAAGATATGTCATTAATTCCACACTCATGTGCCCATGCTGTTACTTTTTTGACATCTTCAAATGAATGATGACGAGTGATAATTTCAAGTAGTCGAGGTTGGGTCGCTTGTACACCCATACTTAAGCGATTCACCCCATACTTTGCAAGTAACGACATTTTCTCAAATGTCATATCTTCAGGATTTATTTCAACTGACCATTCTTGTATAATTGGCCATTTTTGCGCAATGCTTTGACACAATAATTCTAATTGATTAAGTGATAAAGCACTTGGTGTCCCACCTCCAATATAGAGGGTTTTTATACTTATTGAGTCAACATGATTAATATCCTCAATGAGTCGTTCTACAACCTTGTCTGCTAATTGTGGTTGATAACGAGACTTTACAAAATCACAGTAAGCACAAATGTGCGTACAAAAAGGAATATGAATATAGATATGTTCAACGTGACTCATATTTTTCAACCACACGATCAAGTTTTTCTTTAAGAGCAGAGGCTAAATCAATATGATTGTCATGAAGAATTGAAAAACATACAAACATCACATCCATGAGTTCATCTTGAATTCCTTGCGAGTTATTATGTTCTATCTCATGTTTTAATTCTTCAACTTCATCACTTAAATAAGACATCATGGTCTCATTGGTATCAATCATATCCCAACCTAAACGATGTCTAACTTGATTGACAAGTTGTATTACATCTTCAATTTTTTCCATACATTCCTCCTAAAGAAATAAGCAACCAAAGTTGCTTATTCGTCCATGGATAAAACAGCCATAAATGCTTCTTGAGGAATTTCAACATTCCCCACTTGCTTCATCCGTTTCTTACCTTCTTTTTGTTTTTCTAATAGTTTCTTCTTACGAGAAATATCTCCCCCATAACATTTAGCTAATACGTTCTTACGAAGTGCTTTGATATCACTACGAGCTATAACTTTATTACCAATACTTGCTTGTACTGGAATTTCAAATTGTTGGCGCGGAATCAACTCTTTTAATTTCTCAACAATAATCTTTCCACGACCATAAGCAAAGTCGCGATGAACTATAACTGATAATGCATCCACAACTTCTGTATTTAAAAGAATATCCATCTTTACAAGTTTAGACTCAACATAACCAATAAATTCATAATCAAAGGATGCATACCCTCTTGAAATGGATTTTAATCGATCAAAGAAGTCATAAACAATTTCTGCTAAAGGAATTTGATAAATAAGTTGACGACGTAAATCATCAATAACAACTAAATCAATGTAGATTCCACGTTTCTTATGACATAAATCCATAAGTGCCCCAACATATTCATTAGGTACCATTATGGTTGCCTTAACAAACGGTTCTTCAATACGACCAATCCTTTGAACTGGAGGTAAGAAACTAGGGTTATCAACAATGATCATTGATCCATCCGTAAGATAGACATGATAAACCACTGAAGGAGCTGTAGCAATGAGAGGAATCCTATATTCACGCTCAATACGCTCTTGAACAACATCCATATGAAGTAGACCTAAGAAACCACATCGAAAACCAAAGCCTAATGCAACCGATGTTTCTGCTTCAAATTTTAGAGCAGCATCATTTAAGTTTAATTTATCAAGAGCATCACGTAAATCGTTATATTTTGAAGTGTCTGTAGGATATAGCCCACAGAATACCATCGAATTTAATTCTCTATAACCTTGAAGAGGCTCAAGTGTTGGACGATGAACATGGGTGATGGTATCCCCTACACGAACATCTTTAATTGACTTGACCCCTGCAGCAACCCAACCAACTTCTCCAGCTACAAGTTCATTCTTCTTAACTTCTTTAGGTGTACGAATACCACACTCTACAACTTCGTATTCAGCACCCGTTGCAATGTAGAGAATCTTATCCCCAATCTTAAGTGATCCATCAACAATACGAATATATGCAATAATACCTCTATAAGGATCAAAGATTGAATCAAAAACTAACGCTTTTAAAGGCTTATTTATATCTCCACGAGGTGCAGGTACTTTTTTAATAATAGCTTCTAAGACATCTTCAATATTTAAGCCATTTTTTGCGGAAATAAGTGGTGCATCACTGGCTTGTAAACCAATCGTATTTTCAATCGCTTCAATCACTCGTTGAGGATCTGCACTTGGTAAATCAACCTTATTAATGACAGGAATTATTTCTAAATCATTGTCTAATGCAAGATAAACGTTAGCAAGTGTTTGTGCTTCAATCCCTTGAGCCGCATCCACAACCAACACTGCACCTTCACATGCCGCTAAAGAGCGTGAGACTTCGTAGGTAAAGTCAACATGGCCTGGGGTATCAATAAGGTGTAAAGTATATATTTCACCGTCACGGGCTTTATATTGAAGTTGAACAGCATTAAGTTTAATTGTAATTCCACGTTCACGCTCTAAATCTAGAGAATCTAAGATTTGATGTTGCATATCACGCATTGCGACGGTATGCGTCAATTCTAGTATGCGATCAGCTAAAGTCGACTTGCCATGGTCAATATGAGCGATAATGGAAAAATTACGGATTCGAGACTGATCCATGTGGTTGACTCTCCTTCTTTATCATTGTATCTATAAAGTATTGATGGATAACATCAATACCACTTAATTCAGGATGAAATGCTAAAGCTAAACAATGATTTTGCTGTGCGACGACAATATGATTATCAACAACACATAAAACTTCAACATCGTCTCCTACTTCTTCAATGTATGGAGCACGAATAAATACAAGTTCAATCGGTGTTTCACTTATTTTTTTGATAGAAGCCATGGTTGAAAATGAATCAAGTTGGCGACCATATGCATTACGTTTTACACGAATGTCCATAACACCCAGTGTTTGTACGGGTTGGTTAGAAATTTCTTTTGACAATAAAATCAATCCAGCACATGTACCCATGACAGGACATCCTTCATTGATTTTATGTGTAATGGCTTCAAACAAGCCATTTTCTTTCATTTGCTTTGCCATAGCAGTACTTTCTCCACCAGGCAAGATTAATCCATCAATAACCTCTAAATCTGATACCTTCTTAATGAGTTTTCCTTGAACATTTAGTCGTTTTAATACATCCATGTGTTCAAAGAATGCACCTTGAATGGCTAATACACCAATAATCATTAATACCCTCGATCTGCCATCTTGTCTTCTTCTTTAACAGAATAAACATTGATGCCAACCATCGGTTCACCTAAATCTTCACTGACTTCCGCAAGAATTATTGGATCATTGAAGTGTGTTACAGCTTTAACAATCGCAGCAGCACGTTTTCTTGGATCACCTGACTTGAAAATACCAGATCCTACAAAGACACCATCACAACCAAGTTGCATCATTAATGCAGCATCTGCAGGAGTTGCGACTCCCCCAGCTGCAAAATTAACGACTGGAAGTTTTCCATGTTCATGAACATACTCAAGTAAATGAAGTGGCACTTGAAGTTCTTTTGCTGCATGAAATAATTCAGATTTTTCTAAACTTTTTACACGACGAATTTCAGAAGTCATTAAACGCATATGTTTAACCGCTTCAACAACATCACCAGTACCTGGTTCCCCTTTAGTACGAATCATTGATGCACCTTCACTAATACGACGAAGCGCTTCAGAAAGATTCTTAGCACCACATACAAATGGAACTTTAAATAGAGTTTTATCAATGTGATATGTTGGATCAGCTGGAGTTAACACTTCTGATTCATCAATGTAGTCAACTTCTAAGGCTTCAAGGATTTGTGCCTCGACAAAATGGCCTATTCTTACTTTAGCCATAACAGGGATGGTGACTGCAGCTTGAATCTCCTTAATCATTTTAGGATCTGAAGCGCGTGCTACACCACCATCTTTGCGAATATCTGCAGGAACACGCTCAAGAGCCATAACAGCACAAGCTCCTGCTTCTTGAGCAATGAGTGCTTCTTGTGCGCTTGTGACATCCATAATAACGCCACCTTTTAGCATTTGAGCTAAGTTTTTATTTAATTCATATTGTTTGTTCATAAGTACCTCGTTTATCGTTCTTATTATATCAAAAAAGTAACCAACATATAGTAAAACACAAAAAAAGTGGAAATTCCACTTTATTCGTCGATTGGATCTTTAATTAGATAAGATTCCCCTCGTATTTCAATGACATAGTATTTGATTTCTACTCCTTCTTCTTCAACGATGATGAAACCCTTAAGTTCAGCATCATCAATTGAGCGACTATATGCTGTATAATGGTCACTTTCAGCTTGTTGAGGAGATAAGACTTTTAAACTATTAAAGTTGTTGATGGCTGGTCCATTGACTGGTTGGTTTTGTAAAGCAAATGAAAGGAGTAAAACAAAACCTAATGGAGAAGCATATCGAAGTAATAGTTTTCGAGAAGCTTGAGGATTTTGCTTAACAATATCTTTGAACTTCCACTGATAGTACAGTGAAAATGCAAATCGTAGTGCAATGATTAGCGCGATAATCCATAATGCATAGGTCACATAAATCATTAGAATTCCCTCTCTTTCATGTATGCTTTAAATGTCTTTAAATATGAGCGATTAACATCAGTATAAGAACCATTAGTTAAATGAAGTCTTAATTTAGCATTAAAACTTGATGAAACAGCTTCAATGTGTTGAGCATTCACAATCATTGATTTACTGATTCGAACAAATCCATGATCAGCAAGCATTGTCTCAAGTTCGAAAAGCTTTTGATCAAATCTTACTTCTTTTCCTTTATAAATCGTAAGTACGATATTTCCAAAGGATTCAATCATTTGAATATCTTCACTAAATATGCGAACGTTTCCAAGAGAAGTTTTACCTTGTAGAATTAAACCTTTTTCTTCATTCGCTTTAAGTAATCTTGTTGCATCATTCAATGTTAAATCAACCAAAGAAATTTGTTGAAGTGATTCATTCACAATAACATGTTGTGAAGGAATTGTAGTCAGTACTTTAAATTGAGTCAGCAAGCGCTGTTTAAGTGTTGTGTTTTGGCTCATACTTCCTTGGTGATCACACCATACCATACCTTTCTAATTATTGTTCAAGTCTATGCTAAGTTGCATGATTTATGCAATAAATTACTTAAATTGCTTTAAAACAAACTGTGACAAATAAGAAATGTCATCTTTTACAGGATACATTTTTCTTCCTTCTACTTGTATATGAGTCACAATAACATCATTTGTTAATGTACTTATATGCATCCCAGCGGTATCTACTTTTGTGATAGTTCCTGCATTATGTGTAGACTGCTGCTCACTTAATTGTGATCCAAATAGTTTAAATCGTTTAGAGTCAAGAAGTGTATGCCCAACAGGCCATGTTACTAATCCTCGAATGTGATTATGAATAACCAATGCTGAGCGATTGAATGTTATATGCTCATCTTCAGGTTGAATATTATACCCAAAGGTTGCCTCTTCATTCTTTTGTGACCAAGGTATAATCTTATGATCTAATACATTGATCAGTTGCTCACTACACAACTCTTGTGCACACACAATTAGTTTATCATGAAGTGAGGATGCTGTATCTTCAAGTGTTATTTTTACAGATTTTTGTGCAAATACTTCGCCAGCATCCATTGCTTTGATCATTCTCATTAAACTTATCCCTGTTTCTTCTTC
>DITO01000239.1:0-14530 GCA_002422065.1 Erysipelotrichaceae bacterium UBA6182
GGTCAATCTTCAAAGTAAACGCAATTAAAGATGAACTAATGTAAAAAGCAGGGTTTAAGGGTGATATTGAGATTTAATCATAGACATTAATATCACTTTTTTAATATTTGGATTATAATGAAGTTATCAATTAGGATTTTGAGCCAAGCTAAAAGGACTTAAAGACAGAATGTTTTCAAGTTAAATGCAATGGATTACGTTAAGACCTTAAAGGTTAAAAAGATTATTTTTTAAGTTTAATCTTTGAAGGTTCGAGTTCAAAGAGTGGAATGAATTCACTAGGATAAAAGTGGAAACGTTCAAAGAATACCTGAAAAGGCGTTTGCCCAGCTAAGCTTTTACGCTTCTGGGAGTTGATGTGGGAGAAGAGTTCATTGATTTGATCTTGGGAGATGGAATCAAAACTCTCTCCTTTTTTAATGACATAACGAATCAAGGCATGATTTCGCTCACACCCTCCCTTTTGAAAAGAAGAGTATGGATCGCAGTAAAAGATTCGCAATAACTTTTCACCTTCTTGATTCGTTTCTAAAAGAGGTAATGAGTAAAACTCAGAACCATTATCAGAAAGTAGGCAGTCAAAGAAGAGGTGATGAGAATGATGAAGAGATTCTATCAGTGCTTTGAGAACACGATTAATAGAGTGTGCATTTTTAGACACAATATAACCCCATTGAAGCTTACTGAGAGGTTCAAAACATGTCAATAAGCATTTCATATCCGTCTTCTTTCCAATTACAGTATCAATTTGAAGAGTGACTTTAGGAGAAGAACGGAGATAGTCTTGAAAGTCTTGATAGGTACGATGAACTAGAAACTCAATATTAGTGCGTTTTCTAGGGACTCTGGTCGACGTCTGAGGATGTGGAAATCGTATGGTGCGTGGTAAATCGATATTACGACAGCGAAGATACTGCTTATCAATGTATCGTCGTAGGGTAGACTCTGAAATAGAAATAGTGGAATCGCTTAAAAGAATATGGTAAAGCGATTGATGATTCATGACTCTTTCACTGACAGTCTGATCTAACTCATGTAGCTGTGTTAATGATATCCTAGGATGACTTCTAGACTCCTTAATTAACTGTTGAGATATTTGATCAGCGACATAAGCATCATAGATGAAGACTTCTCTGCTACACCTTTTATGATGATGACAGGCATTACAGACATAAGGAAATGACTTCAGTTTTAAGCAAGGAAGTGAAGTGCCACGATGAAATTTTGCCTTCTTAGAACCAAGAGAGTGAGCATTTCGTTTAATCTCTCGATAGATTGTTGACTCACACCGTTTTAAATCAAAGGCTAATGAGTGTAGACTTGCTTGGGGATTAAATTCGATTTGATATTGAATAATAACACGATCTCTAGTCGTTAAATGTTTTCCCATCAGAAAACGACTCCTTTCTTATAAATCTAAAGATCTTAACGCACTTTTATTATAGTTCCTTCTTTCAAACAAAACGCAATGACTTATTGCGTTTAAAGTGACATGTAACTNNCTTTTTAATACTTTTAGAAAATGACAAAATTCAATTGACACATACGTTTTCATTGTGTAGTATACATATGAAATAGGCCGACTTAGCTCAACTGGTAGAGCAACTGATTTGTAATCAGTAGGTTGCTGGTTCAAGTCCTGTAGTCGGCACCATTCTTATGAGAACCTTTTTAGAAAGGTTTTTTATTTATAGCTATAAGCAAATATTGACTGTTTTGTATGAACTTATATTAAAGTACTACCCCATCTTCCAACCAAACAGAAATACTTCCAGGTTCTGCACAGAACTCACCATAGTTTTCATTATCAATGACAATTTTATCCAAACAATTTCCAGTAAAGTCAGCGTAGACTTTGCCAACTTGACCTTCACCTACAAACATGCGAATTGATTTCTTTTCTTTTATTGAAATAACTACAGATACTTTATGTGTATGTTCTTCATTACCATGTCTTACCCAACCAATAAGATCGGGTTCATTGAAATAATCATCTTGATTACCATAGGCATGATTCTTTCTTACTTTCGCTAGAATATCTAGTTTATCTTTCATTCCTTGAGTTGAATGTTCACCACCAGTACCATAGTAATCTCCATAGAATATACAAGGATAACCATCATGTCTTAAAAGAATTAAACCATATGCAATCTCTTTAAACCAAGGTTCAACAAATGATGCTAAAGATTGGCCAGGTTGAGAATCGTGGTTATCCACAAAAGTAACACTCTTGGTTGTATTAAGTTTAACAACTGCATTATCAAATATTGTGCGCATGTCATAATTACCACCACTATTTGATGCTGCGAAGAAATTATAATGTAAACCAACATCTAAAAGAGCAATATCAAATTCTGTATCTGCTAGATAGGTCTCGTTAGCTTTCAAATTAGAATCCCAAAACTCCCCAAGAATATAGAAATCATTTCCAAACTTAGCTTTTAGATGACTCGTAAACTCATTCATAAACGTGCTATCAATATGTTTAATTGCATCCATTCTAAAACCATCAAGATGAAGCTCATCCACAAACCATTCAGCCCATTTCTTGAGTTCTTCTCTAACTTGAGGATGTGCATGGTCAATGTTGGTAAACATCAAATAATCAAAATTACCATACTCCTTAGATACACTTAAGTTCCATCCTTTATTTTCACCAAGAATACGAAATATTCCTTTATCTCCTGTTAATTGATCAAAATCAACACCATTAAAATGATTGAAGTTCCATTTAAAGTCCGAATATTTATTTTGTCGCGCTTGAAAGTTAAAACCAGTCCATCCTTCAATTTCGCGAGGTTCTTCAATTTGTATATTTCGATCATTTGAATCTACTTTGACAGCCATAAATTTCTCGGAACTATCAGCTCCAGCTTTATGGTTTAAGACTACATCAGCATAGACTTGAATTCTACGCTCATGAATGGCATTAATCAAAGTAATAAGTTCATCCTTAGTTCCATACTTAGTCCTTACAGTACCTTTTTGATCAAATTCTCCAAGATCATATAAATCATAGGGACCATATCCAGTATCATTAGACCATGTTCCTTTACTTACAGGAGGAAGCCATATGGCAGTAATTCCCATATCCTCTAATTCATCCAACTTTAAAAGCATATCTTTGAAGTAATTTCCATCATCAGGAAGAAACCACTCAAAGCCTTGAAATAGTATCCCATTATTCATATACTACCTCACATTTTCTTTCGTACTTCTACTCCCTCATTATACACACATTCATTAAAAGAAGTAGAAAATGACTATTAATGGCTTTGAGGGAGCAGATTGTGAAAGTAAATAATTAATGATTTTAGAAATAGAAACCCTATTAAGTATAAAAAATACTCACTTTACAGTGAGTATTAAGTTCTTGTTTTTACGCTTTTTCTAGTGACTAAACTAGGTTCGTATTGTTTTTCGAAAGGCTCAACGCGTGTACCTTCCACAAAATCAATAAGTGCAGTCACACCTTCTTCTGCCATCGCTCTCATAGGTTGATGAATTGTAGTCAAAGATGGGATAAGCATCGAACCAAATCGAATATCATCATATCCAATAATTGATACATCTTCCCCTATGGTTTTTCCAGCTTCTATGACAGCTTGATAGGCTCCAATCGCCATCATGTCATTAGCGGCATAGATTGCGTCACAACCTTGTTCTAGTAGTAATCTAGCCTTCTCTGTTCCAGACTGATAACTAAAATCACCTTCCACAACAATATACTGATCATCGTTATATTGTGCTTCCTTTAGTGCTTTTAGAAATCCATCCATGCGAAGTTGGCCAAAACTAACATTCAAAGGACCCCCAATGAAACCAATCTTATTATGTCCCGTTTCAATAAGATGCTTACTAGCAAGATATGAGCCAAGTATTTCGTCATTGTAGACATTCAATACTGAGCTTCCTCTCACATTACGACACATACATAATGTAGGCATCTTATACTTATTCGCAAATTTTGTAAGTTCTTGCGTTCCTTCTACGTAATTTCGCGAAGCCCGCAAAATAATCGTTGCGTCAAATCGACGCGCTATAAAAGTTTTGTAATTATTTAATTCTTCCAAAGCATCGTTTTCTGAATTTACTAAAACGACTGTATATCCCCGTTTTTTCGCAACTTTCTCAACTTCAGTTATAAAATCAAGGAAAAACACATTATTTACATCTGGAACGAGTAATCCAATAATTCTTGTTCGTTTTGTGACTAATGATTGCGCAAAAGTATTAGGAACATAGTTCATTGTTTTTGCGGTTTCGATGACTCGGCTAACTGTCGATGATGAGAAGCGGTGTGGACGATTTGAAAGAACAATTGAAACTGTCGCAACACTTACGTTGCAAGCTTTTGCAATGTCTTTTAAAGTTACCATCCTAGATCTCCTGTGCATATTGTATCAATCTGTCGAATCAAAAACAATTTTACTTCACACTTATAGGTGTAATATTACACATAATTTGTACATTTTATATTATAATTCACATGAAAAGGGAATCTTTTTACACAGCAAAGGATTATTATGAAAAAAACAAGCACTTCAAGACTACTTCTAATCGCAATAGGTATTACTATAAATATAGTTCTCGCACAAATTCCAATGCAACTAAGATTGCCTGTTTTTCTTGATGTTATTGGGACAATCTTAGTTGCAGCTCTTGCAGGACCTTGGATGGGAGCATTAACAGGATTATTCACTAACATGGTTCTAGGATTACAAGATCCCATTTGGTTAGCGTATGCACTAGTTCAAGTCGCTATTGGATTTAGTGTGGGTGTACTCGCAAAGAAAAAAATGTTCACTTCATATTATTGGTTAATCATAGTTACTATCGTTGTTTGGCTTGTAGCACAAGCAACAGCCATTCCAATTACAATCTTTGTTTTTGGAGGAACTGCAGGATCAGGTTCTAGCTTTATTACCGCGTATCTTATTGCAGTAGGGCAAGGCTTATTTGAAGCAGTGGTTACCACAACACTTTTAACTGAATCTGTTGATAAAGTGATATCAGTACTCATTGCATATGGTATGATAAAATCACTACCAAGAAAAATATTATCTCAGTATCCTTTAGGATATCTGTATTGTTCACCAAATCAAGACTAAACCTCGACATGTCGAGGTTTTCACTTCAAGGAGTATTATGTTTATTGAGAAAATTCATCCCCATACTAAAGTAATCTTCACCATGGCGATGATTTTTTTAAGTGTTTTAAATGATTATACATTTTCTTTCTACATCATCATCCCAATCATGTTTGTTCTACATCTCATTAATCGTTCAATCCAAACATTCATAACATCACTTATTATTGTTATTCCATACTTGTTTATGTTGATGCTTATCTATGGTTTACTTGGTGAGCTTACAGACAGTAATTGGATTGTTATCTTCAACTTCAAACTTAATGAAACAGTACTAATAGATATCTTGAATCGCTCAAAAAGTGTTGTTGTGATGATCTTTATGCTAAGTACTTTATTTAAACATACTTCAAGCGATAGTATGCTTTTAGCTTTTTCAAAACACACAAGCATTAAAGCTATTAGCTTTATCTTTATGAATGTTAAGAACTCTCTCTCTCATTTAAGACTACGAGCAAATAATATACTTATTGCTCAGCAAACTCGAGGGATAAACACTCAAGGATTTATAATCACAAGACTACGAGCTTTGTGGCCTATGATTATGCCACTAACCATGAGTGCTATGTTGGATAGTCAAGAACGACAACTAACACTCTATGTTCGTGGTTTCGATATTGAGTCACAAAGAGATAATATCGAGACACTTAAGAAACATAAGCTAGAAGTACTCTTTGAGTTACTGATTGTTGGTTTAGTCATTTTTAGCATACTAAGTGAGGTTACAATATGGCTCAATTAGAACTTAGTAATTTTTCATTTAGATATCAAGGCTCACAAGACTATGTGCTCAAAGATATTAATCTTACACTTAAATCCGGTCAATTCACACTCATCAATGGTCTTGATGGTGCAGGAAAGACTACATTAGGTTATGCTCTGAAAGGGATTATCCCTCATGTCTTTGAAGGCACTCTACTTGGAGAACAACGCCTTAACCACAAAGTATTTCAAGAATACACACACCAAGAGTTAACTAAGATAATAGGCTATTGTTTTCAAAATCCTTGGACACAACTTTCAATGATTAAAAGTACACTAGAAGAGGAATTATCATTTAGTTGTGAGAATGTTGGATATGCACTAGAAGAAACCAGGTTCAGAGTTAAAGCCATTGTTAGATTACTTGATTTAAGCCATCTCATTCATAAGAATCCTATTCATTTATCATTAGGACAACTTCAAACCATCGCACTAGGGACAATATTAGTTCTTGACCCTGATGTGCTTATTTTAGATGAACCCACTTCACAACTTGATCCATTAACACGTCGTAGACTTTTCAATCATCTTAGTGATCTTAAGAAACAAGGGAAAACGATTATTCTGATTGAACACAATATTGATGATTTCTTAGAGCTAGTAGACCATTTAGTATTACTAGAAAAAGGAAGTATTCTTGATCAAGGATCGGTTATTGATGTATATACAAGATCACTCAGTATTGGTAGAGATATTCAATACCCATCATTAACTGCGTTATTATCTACGATCACCTCTTTAGATAAACCCATTCTTAATGATAATGATGCATTAACGATACTTAAGGGAGTTAAATCTCATGATTAAAATAGAACACTTAAGTTATCACTATAGCAATGGAGAGCAAGGAATCAATGATATTTCTATTGAAATTAATAGTTCCACGTCTCTCGCAATCATTGGTCCTAATGGAAGTGGTAAATCTACATTTATCAAATGTCTAATGGGTATTCTAAAACCACAAAGAGGAAGTATAATACTCAATAATCAAAATATTAATAAACTTTCAATCACACAAAGATCTCAACATATTGGTTTTGTGTTTCAAGATCCAAAAGAGCAACTCTTTAAATCAACCATTGAACAAGAAATTCGCTTTGCTTTAAGGAAAAGAAAAGATCAAAAAGACATTGAATCTCAGGTAGAAACTATTCTAGAATGTTGTTCATTAACCTCTCATCGATCAAAACATCCTTATGATGTTTCCATAACACAACAGAAGTTTATACTCATAGGATGTGCATTAGGAATGAATCAAGACATCATTATCATGGATGAACCCACTTCAGGAATGGACTACAAAGGTATTAAACAACTAGCAAAAATAGTAGAATTCTTGAAAAAAGAAAAGAAAACGATTATTATGGTATCTCACGACTTAGATTTTATTAGTGAGCACTTCGAAAATGTCATGATTATTAATCATCATCAGTGCATCTACCAAGGCACTTTCAAGGATGCTTGTCGTGATGAAACAGTATTGAGCCAAGGTGAGTATAAACTCCCAGATATTGCACGTTTATCACTAATGGCAAAGCATCAATTATGTACAACACATCAAGAATGGATTGAATTATGGAAAAAAAGATGATATTTGGAATAATTATGGCTTTGTGGATTCAGTTCATCGTTACTGTTGAAATGAGTATCGTGATGCCTTTAGCCCCACAGATTGCACAAGCCTATAATGTGGATACTTTTTATGCTATTATTCTTAACATTGGATTTGCAGTGTTTGGTGTCTTAGCTCCATTATTAGGTTATAACGGAGATAAATATGGCATTAAGAAAATGCTTCTAGGAGCATTATCATTCTTCATCTTAGGATCAATGATTGTTGCAAGTGTACAAACAATTGCAGGCTATGTCATAGGACGCTCTTTACTTGGTTTAGCATTCTTCACAGTATTAGGAATGACACAAACTTATATTATTAAAACAGCCCCACATCATGCAGGACCACTAAGTGGAGTTCACCGTATTGTCTTTGCGTTAGGAGTCTTTGTATCTCCATGGCTAGGACAAATTCTAGTGTCTCAAGGATCACTTCAATTACTTTATAATATTCTAACCATTGTAGGCATAGTCACAATTATCCTCACAAGCTTTGTTCATGAAATACAAGATAGTTCAACACAACGCTCTCTTAAAGACTTACTGCATACACTAAATCAAAGAGTCGTCATTGGTTGGTTGTTTGCAGTCTTTCTCAATGCATTACCAGCCATCTTCTTCTTTAACTACTTAAGTATTTATCTTAATGAACTAGGATGGACAGGATTAGCAATTACTAACCAATACACACTAACAGCACTAGGTTCAGTACTTGGTGGTATACTCATTGTCTTTATTACATCACGATTTAAACTATCCTCACTCTTAAAGATATTTCTATGGATATCACCAATTGTACTCGCACTATTTATAACTCAAGACATGATGTGGTTTCCAATACTAGGACTCATGTTTGGTTTATTCTTTGATGCGACATGGGGAATGGTCTTTCCATATGCTAGTACCATTGTCCCATTCTATGCTGCCACATTTCTAACACTCATTTCCTTAGTAATGGCATTCACTAATGTTGTCACTACACTTGCAGGGGCTTGGGTTTATCAGATTGGAGGATTTCCTCTCATGATTTGGATATGTGTCATTGGAGGACTCTTAGGAGCAGCAATACAAGTTAATATCATCAAAAAGAAAAGCGCGTGAGCGCTTTTCCTATTCAACAGTAACTGACTTCGCTAAGTTTCTTGGCTTATCCACATCACATCCACGAAGGACTGAAGTGTAATAAGCAAACAACTGAGTAATAATAATAGCCACAAATGGCATAACCCAATCTTCTAGATTAGGAAGATTAAGAACTTCATCATACACATCACTAGAAAGTGGTGTGTTTTCCTTCTTTATCACAAGGACTTTAGCTTTACGAGCTTTAACTTCTTTAATATTTGAAATTGTTTTCTCTACAACACTATCTTGCGTTGCGATTGCAATCACAGGAACATCATCCGTAATTAGAGATATTGTACCGTGTTTAAGTTCACCTGCAGGATATGCTTCAGAATGAATATATGAGATTTCTTTAAGTTTCAATGAACTCTCTAGTGCAACATGGAAATCAACTCCACGTCCAATAAAGAATAAACTACGTGCATTCATAAATAATGATGCATGATGTTGAACTTCATCTTTTTTATCAATCATTGGTTGAATATGATTAGAGACATCAAGAAGTGTTTTCACATGATTCTTAACTTCATCAACTGTCAATGTTTCTTTGTATTGAGCAGCATAGAGTGATAAAGCAGCTAGAAGTGCTGATTGTACAAAATAAGCTTTAGTACTTGCGACAGCAATCTCTAAACCTGCATGAGTCATAAGTACAATATCAGCTTCACGAGCAATGGAAGAACCAACCACATTCACAATAGCCATAGTTTTAATACCACGTTGTTTTGCTAAGCGAAGGGCAGCTAATGAATCAGCAGTCTCTCCTGATTGAGAAATGATAAGTACTAAATCATTAGGATTAAGTAGAGGATCACCATATCTAAACTCAGAAGCAACATTCACATCCACACTAATTCTAGCAAACTTCTCAAAGTAGTATTTACCTAGCATACCAGCATGCATAGCTGTTCCACAGGCAATGACATGAATCTTAGTAACATTATTGAAGAATGTTTGAGGAATCTTTTCTACAGTGAAGTCAAAGAGACCTTCATTAAGTCTTGGATTAAGTGTTTTTAAGAATGCTTTTGGTTGTTCATGAATTTCCTTCAACATAAAATGTGGGAAACCTTCTTTTTCTGCTGTTTGTTCATCCCAGTCTGCGACACTAATCATCTTTTGAATGATTTCACCATCTTTGTTTAAAACCACGACACTATCACGTTTAATAATGGCGATTTCATCATGCTCAAGTAGCATATAGTTCTTTGTGTACTTAAGTAATGCAGTCATATCTGACGCAATAAAGTTTTCATCTTCACCTAAACCAATAAGTAGCGGTGAATCATGACGAATTGCATACAAAGTATCAGGATGATCATTAAACATCATACCTAACGCATAAGAACCACGAATCTTTTCTAATACCTTTAGAATAGCTTTAATAGGATCTTCTTTTTGAACATAGTAATAGTCTAATAATTTAGCAACAGCCTCAGTATCTGTTTCTGATTCAAAGGAATATCCTTTACGAATCATACGCTCTTTAATCATTGCATAGTTTTCAATAATCCCATTATGAACTAATGAAATACGAGCACTACCATGAGGATGAGAGTTAATATCACTTGGTTCACCATGAGTTGCCCAACGTGTATGCCCAATACCCACATGAATATCTCTATAGATTTCAAAATCAACTTTTTTTACCATATCCGCAATGCGACCTTGAGTCTTCTCAGTTACAATGTGGTTGTCTTTAAATAATGAAATTCCTACTGAATCATACCCGCGATATTCTAGTTTTGATAAACCACTAATTAAAACATCACAAGCACGACGATTTCCAATATACCCAACAATTCCGCACATAAAAAAATGTCCTTTCTTTGCATTGCCCTATGATGTTGTGGATTTGACCACGGGCTATCGAGTATGCATCCCGAAGAGGCATCCGCCGAATATCTCGATTCTCCTCTTTCCTCGTCACTTTATAAGTCTGGCGCTTAATTCAATTGTAGTTATAGTTGCTCCTTTCGTATGCTAACAATATCACAATATAACGGATACATCAATGTCAGTAAAACGTGTAATCATAACAAGTTTTGTAATTAATCCCTTTTAATGGCATTAAAAGAGTTTTACATCTTTGCAAAATTGTGTATAATTTATAAGCACTGCACCAGTGGCGGAATTGGCAGACGCGCACGCTTGAGGGGCGTGTGGGAGACCGTATGGGTTCGAGTCCCATCTGGTGCACCAAATGACTCATTAAAGCTCATTTCTTAGGAAATGAGTTTTTTGTTTACACCCACAAACAGCAAAATAATCTGAAAGCAACATACGACCCATGATCTATCCTAAAACACTTTAGTGGTACGACTTAAAAGAGGTATCAATTTTTAATGACAAATCATGTCATTAATCACATACTGCTTATCAATCATGTTAAGACCATGGTTTCATAGTTGTTAATTTGCATAATCAGATATTTATCATAAATAAATCGACATATGCGCTATAATTCTTATAGGTGTGCAATTGAACAAAATTAGGCAATAAAATGATGAAGAAAACAGTATTAATCCTATTTATATCGATAACACTTGTTGGTGGTGTTTTTTTGACCAACCCATTTTTTACTACTTTTATGAATCAAAGTTTGAATAGTTTCAGAATAACCAACAATGATGATAACATTGAGCTAGTTGATATTGATGACAAGGTTGAACCAACTCAGGATTCTGATCTCGTTCCTATAGAACAACCTCCACTACCTAAACCTGCACCAACAACAGTGTTAGTAGTAACGAAACCAGAAGATAAAACAATTAGAGAACTTGAAGTGTTGAAACTTGTAAACATCGAGAGACAAAATGATGGTAAAGAACCATTGACGTATTTATCTAATCTTGAAAAAGGAGCAAATATTCGTGCTTTAGAAATTAAAGAACTCTGGTCTCATACTCGACCTGATGGAACGTTATTCTATACAGCGTATGAATATATGAACTATCGTACTATAGGAGAAAATTTGGCTGCTGGATATACAACACCTGAAGAAGTTGTTGCTGGCTGGATGAGTTCAGAGGGTCATCGAACAAATATGTTGAACGAGGATTATGAACAAATGGCCATTGCCGTCTCTGAGGATGCAGATGGAAGACTTTACTGGGTTCAAATCTTATATCGAGGAAGATAAAGATTTATAAAAATTGAATAAGATATGTAAACTCATTTCCCAAGAAATGAGTTTTTTAAATCATACAGAGAATTGAAATAAAGAATGCAACATTATTAATGGGATTAAGTCATCAGAGATTACTGAATGAAAAGTATGTAAGCGTACATATCCAAAACTATGCTACGATATATTCAATCAAGGAATGATATTATGAACCTTACACATAACTTACTACACTCAATGTTTCATATCATGTTAAGACTTACAGGGATAAAACTTCGCTTTAAGAATCTTAGTACTGTTTTAATGTACATCAAAAACGAAAATAAGAAACCATTACCTGAGTTTGAATCATTGCCATCTCTAAAACTAAAGTCCAGAATATTAAAAACGATGGTTAATGATATGCCAGTCTATATTATTAATGATAATACTAATCATGATACTATAATCATCTATTTTCATGGAGGAGCATTCATTAATCAACCCTTAACACAACACTTTAATCTAGTTGATATGATTGCTCAACTTACAAACACTACAATAGTATTTCCATGTTATCCAAGATTACCACATTCAAATGAAGATTATTGCTTATCTCAACTTGAATCTTATGTTGAGCAACTAATAATGGAAAAACCCAATCACAAGATAATCCTCATGGGAGATTCAGCAGGAGGATGGCTAGCATTATCTATAGCTACTTTCTTAAGAAATCAACTTAAGAAAACACCAAAGCATTTAATTCTCTTTTCTCCTTGGTGTGATTTGAGTATGAGACATGTTGATGAAAGACTAGAAAAGAAAGATCCTATTCTTAGTCATGAAGGATTAAAACAGATTGGAATCATGTGGATGAAGGATTCATTAGAATCGAGGAAACATGGATTTAGAATGGATAATTCATTAAAAGAACTTGGAGACATTCATGTCTATGTTGGTAGTCATGAGATATTCCTAAAACAGACACAAGCTTTAAAAGATAAAGCACAATCTGAAGAAGTTATTTTTAATCTAAAGGAAGTAAAGATGATGATTCATGACTTTATCTTATTTCCATTTAAAGAATCAAAAGAAGTTTTGAATGAAGTAGTAGAGATTATTAATCATCAATAGTAAAAGAAAACTCACTGCTATTCATTGGCAGTGAGTTTGTGGTTGCGTTTTTTACGTAATGAAGTGTAAATCCATAATCCAATGAGATACATTATCCCAGCAGCTCCAAAGATCATAGCATTAACCATAAAGATAAGATCATCCCATCCATTAGTATTAGGACTAACGAATGACCAAAATGCTGAAAGTGTAGCTAGGGCAAATAAGATGTATGCTCCCCAAATCAATTTACTTACTTTAAAGCGTGAGACGACATAAACAACAAGTGCAGTTCCTACACCAAAGACTAAAGCTAAACCAAGAACTCGAAGTAGTGTTTCCATAGTATTTTCCTTTTCTATTTTCTATTGAGTCGTTTTACGACAAACCAAGTTAAACCATATCCAAATAAAGATGCTGTTGAGAGAACAACCATAATAGTGTACCCAATCCCTGCATAAACATTATCTGGATCAAACGTAAACAACATAACGAAGAAGAATAATATCACTGCACTTATAACAAAGACGCCACTCATTAAGCTGAGTTTGAAGCGTTTGTTTAGAAGGAAATTTAGTCCAAAGAGCGATGCTCCCACAAGACCACTAACTGATAAAGGAAGTAATAATTCCATTGTGGACCTCCATGAAAGGGTAATATGTTTCCCTTTATAGACGAATTGTATCATATTTAATAATACAGTNNAAGACATTTAATACAAAAATGTCACTAGTTTGTGAGAAATATGGTTTTTTTATCAGAATAATGTTAAATGAAGTGATATTTTCATTAAAAAAAGACTACGATACATTGTAAATGCACGTAATCTTTCCTGTTATTTACATTTTAATCAAATACTACTTCTTAAATACTCGTTTCACAAGGACCCAAGTAGTGACATATCCTAGTAATGCAAATACTGAAAGTATTAGCATAATCAGATATCCAAGTGAGGCAAATGAATTAGCCGCATCAGGAACATACATCATAATAAAGAAACCTAAGACTAGAATTGCTAAACCATACACTCCAAAGACATAATCAAACTTAAACTTAAGATTAATCAAATAGAAGGCACCGAATATTAGGCCTCCGATAATAAAACTAATTAGTGCAGGAATAGGCATAAATACCTCCATGAATTGGAATGATCAATTCTTACTATTATTGTATATGAAAACAATATGTCATTGAAAGATATATACTATACAAACATTTCTAGAACCTTTGAAAAGAAAGAGATTCCTTTTTCAAATGAAGCTAATGATAAGCGCTCATCATCCGCATGAACAGTATGACGATCTTCTTTCATACTATCAAAAGGACAGCATCTAAATACATGATCACTAATATCATGCATATATCGGGCATCTGTTGCCGCAATCATTAATGCAGGAACTACAAGTTTCATTTGAGGATACACTGTTTGAAAGCACTCCACAACCTCTTCAAACACACCATCATCTAAGTGAGATATCGATGTCGGTTCATTCGCAAAATCATATTTTAGTTGTACATTGGAATCTTTAACCTTTGTTAAGACATCAATAATGTCTTGACCACGTTGATGTGGGGCGATACGTATATTTAAGTTAACCCAACCAATCTGAGGTAAAACATTCATTGAAGCAGAACCTTGAGCCATTGTTGTGACAGCAGT
>DITO01000239.1:14617-16129 GCA_002422065.1 Erysipelotrichaceae bacterium UBA6182
AAGCTGTAGCTTCATTAAGATGAGGCTTAAACTTATGAGTCTCAACATACACTGCTAATTTCATTGGACCTACTAGTGCACTTAATGGTGGAGGTGTGGAAGAATGGCCACCTGCATCATTAACAAGTGCTCTTATATCCATATATCCTTTCTCTCCAATCCCAATTACATGAATATCTTCATTCACATGGAGTCTACTCCCATCTATGACATCTCCACCTTCATCAATCACAAGATGCAGTCTTATTCCTTTTTCTTTTAGATACAACATCATAGCCTCAGCGCCAGAATCAGGATCTTCACCACTACATTCTTCATTGTGTCCCATCATAATGTATAAGTCTTGTTTGAAGGGGAGTCCAGTTTCTAAATGTCTTTCTACAGCTTCAAAGACAGCCACTAAATGTCCTTTCATATCCAATGCTCCACGACCATAAATATAGTCATTCACTTGTACTCCTTGAAAAGGAGGAACACTCCAAGTGTTTGAAACAGGAACCACATCATAGTGACCCATTAATCCTATAGGGAATGTATTGTCACTTCCTTTAAGATGAAAAAGATAGGTATACTTATGAAAAGTGACGATCGAAGATTGCGTGAATGTTAGAGGATAATGCCTTTTAAGTGCATTAACACATCCACTAAAGACTTCATCATCCATGAGATTTCTTTGAGGATACGAAATAGTAGGAAAAGATAGGATAGAAGTTAAAGCTTGAATAGGACGATTCATGGGGTGTATTTCCTTAATGATTAAATGGTATAAGTGTACTTGAATCTAACACCATACACAAGACAATTATTGTTTTTAGTAATCACATGCGTTATAATTCATGCGAACTTAAAGGAGTAGAATATGTACAACGAATTATTTGGTTTAGGATTCTTATTCATTCACTTTATCCTTGTGATGATTTCTTATAAAATGTTTGGGAAACTTGGTTTACTTGTGTGGATTGGTGTTGCGTCAGTTCTAGCTAACATCCAAGTACTTCAAGGGATTGAACTTTTTTCCTTACAGGCAACTCTTGGGAATACACTCTATGGTTCTATATTTCTAGCTACTGATATTCTCGTAGAGAAATATGGAAAGAAAAAAGCACAAGGCTCAGTATATATTGGATTCTTTTCAATTATTGTGTTCTTGATTACCATGAATCTTGCATTATTCTTCATCCCTTTGAGTGATGAGTTTGCTTTGCTTGTTAATGATTCATTTAAACTCATCTTTGGGTTTTCACTACGAATTGTTTTAGGAAGTCTTGTTGCTTACTTTGTATCACAGTCCATCGATATTCGTTTGTATGGTTGGATACGCTCTAAGTTTCCTCAAGACAATATGCTATGGTTAAGAAACAATGGATCTACACTCATTTCTCAAGCCATAGATACCGCAATATTTGTGCTTATTGCTTTCATTGGAACACCATACAATTTAATAGAAATTATGTTTACAACCTATATCCTAAAAGCAATCATTGCTTTCCTTGATACACCATTTGTCTATCT
>DITO01000063.1 GCA_002422065.1 Erysipelotrichaceae bacterium UBA6182
CACTCACAATCCTAGTACCAGTTTCACCTCTTAATGCTTCACTTGCTTTATCTAGTAAGGTAATAATGGTTGTCTTATTCTTTTTCCCATTCACAAAATCAAGTGCTGCTTCCACCTTAGGTAGCATTGAACCTGGCGCAAAATGACCTTCTTGAATGTATTGTTTTGTCTCTTCAATACTCATGGTTGATAACCATTTCTGTGATGGTGTTCCATAATGTATCGCTACTTTTTCAACTGCAGTTAAAATAAATAGGACATCCACATCAAGTTGTGAAGCAAGTAATGAACTAGCACTATCTTTATCGATGACTGCTTCTATCCCTACATAACCTTGGTTAGTAGATACAACAGGTATTCCTCCACCACCAGCACATACCACGACATGATGATGTTTAATTGCATCCTGAATTGATTTTAGATTCGTAATATTCTTAGGTTTTGGTGATGCTACTACACGACGATACCCTCGTCCTGAATCTTCAATTACAGCAACGCCTTGTGCTTGAAGTGCTTTTGCACTCTCTTCATCCATAAATGCTCCTATTGGTTTTGTAGGATGACTGAATGCTGAATCGTGTGGATCGACTTCAACCATTGTTAAAACATAATCCACAGGAACATTAATACCTTCAGCTTTTAAAGCATGTTCAAGTTTTCTTGTTAAATCAAAACCAATATATCCCTGACTCATGGCAACACTGACATGTAAAGGAATCTCAATTTCCTTATTCATGACTTGATGTATCTTACCCACTTGTGGACCATTACCATGAGTAATAATCACATCATGCCCTTCTTTAACTAAGGATGCAATGATGTTGGCACTATGAGTTAATGCAACATCTTGTTCCTTTAAATCATTTCCTAAAGCATTGCCACCTAAGGCAATTACTATCTTAGCCATGGTTTTCCTCCATATATTCATCATTAAGTGCACTAAGTGCTTTCAAAAAGCATTCCATCGGTGGTGACACTATCCCTGCCCCTATTTGTCCTACACCAGCCTCTTTATGAGCAATACCTGAGTTAATAATAGGTAATACTCCATGTTTAATAACTTTTAAAACATCTATACCTGTTGCAGTACCCATAAAGTTAAGAGCAGGTAGTGCAAATGCTGTATTTTCTTTCATTGTTATCGCAAACATACTTCGTGTATATTCCATCGCATCTTCAACTGTTCCACCTACGAATTGAGTAATGGCCGGTGATGCTCCCATTGCGAAGCCACCGATTCCTAAAGTCTCAGTAATTGTAGAGTCACCTAAATCAGGACTTGCATCTTCATCACTGAAACCAGCAAACAATAATCCTTGAACCATATTAGCAGGCGCAGTAAACCATGTTTGTTTCCCTAATCCACTAATTCTTAAACCAAAGTCAACCCCATTACGAGCCATGGTAGTGACTAATGTAGAATATTCAACCCCGTGAGCAGCTTCTAACATTGACTTAGCCGCTGGCATGGAAAGATTAAGGAAGTAATGGTCATTGTTTTGAATAAATGAAATGACTCTTTGAATGTGATCTCGTTTGAATGGTGTATTTAATAAGGGATTTACTATTTCTTTAAAGAAAAGACTTGTGGCTGCTTTATTACGATTATGACATTCATCTCCCATTTGTACTGCTTGCGCAATAAGCACTTTTAAATCAATACCTAAAGGGACATTAAAGAGTGCCGCTTTAAGGACTGGCATAAACTCATCTTTAATCCAATGAAGACGTGTTAAAACTGATTCATCATATGCACCAAATCGTAGTACTTTTCCAAGTCCTTCATTTATTGTGCAATAGGCTTTATTTCCAAATGGTTTGTTTAAGATAACATGCACTGGCATACTTGCAGAGATCACCCCTGCCATGGGTCCAACCGCATTATAATGTTGTGCCGGTGAAAACTCGATATTTCCACTCGCGGCTAGAGCTTTTGCTTCTTCAATAGTATTTGCTTTCTTTTCATAAAGTAAAGCTCCTATAATAGCCCCTTGCATGGGTCCACACATTCTATTCCATTCAATTGGTGGCCCAGCATGTAAAATTAAGTTTTCGTGCATCCCTTCAATCATGTCTTTTGCAAGTCCGATATCCACAAGATAAGGATGTCCCTGCAAAACAATCGATACTGCTTTTTCATTGGCTTCTTGAACTCTTGACTCTTTACTCAACTTATCAAGAGCTTGTATAAGCTTATGATCTCCATTGGCTAATGGTGCCCATTTAACTTGGGTTACTTTTTGATTCTGCAAAACTAAATCATCATAAAATAATCTTGTTCCAATATTGACAAAATGGTGATGATTACTCATGTTAAACTCCTTTCTTAATGAGTGAAGCGACAAGTTCACAGGCATGTAAGTTACTTTGTGCAACTTTTACACCAATAGATTCTAAAGCTTCAACATTACTTTCAAATCCTTGTTTATCTTTTGATGTGGCACAAACGTAGGCGACAATATCGAATGAGCGTTCCTTCTCCACTTCAAATGCTTCTTTTAACGTATCCAAGCTTTCTTGTACTGCTTGTGGATGCGCACCATATCCTAAAACAAAATCAAGTAAGATTACACGTGTTGTCTCAAGCTTAGCAGCATTGAGTATCCAATCATGGCGTAAAGAAGGTTCAATCATTGGGTGTGGTCGACCATTTGTGAATTCATCATCTCCTAAATCGAGTAGAACATGCGTTGTTCCATCTACATGATGAGTAACATGATCATCATGTCTTAAGTTGCTCTTTATTGTTCCTAGTGGTGATAACTGATCAAGAGCTTCATAACAAAGTGTTCCTCCACAATAAAGTCCAACGATATATTGATTAGGATTCACTTCCACTGATGATACCTTTGATGATTTAAGTTCTGGTAAAGTTCCTTTGTAAGATGGAGACAGTGAAACTGCCTTATGTGCAGCTTCATATAAACTTGATGCATAGTGAATATTACCTTCATCATGCATGGTTTCTTTATTACCTAAGAAACATACTACACATGGTTTATCAATTGACTTTAACTGATTAAGGATAAGATCTCTCACTTTTAAAGCAGGTGGTTTAGACACACAAACAATGACTTTAGTATTGTCATCTTCACTAAGTCGACGAATACCTTCGCGCATCATAAGACCATTCACCGCAAGTGATAAATCACGCCCACCTGTTCCTATCGCATCGGTAATTCCTCCACCTAGACGATCAATTTGAACCATAACTTCTTGTGAACCTGTCCCACTTGCAGCAACTATTCCAATGTCACCACGTGTGACTTCATTCGCAAAGCATAAACCTACACCATCAAATACTGCAGTTCCACAGTCTGGTCCCATAACTAAACGACCATGATCAAAGGCATATTGTTTAAGAGCAACTTCTTCTTCTAGACTCATGTTGTCAGAGAAAATCATGACATCCATATCGTTCTCAAGAGCAATCTGTGCTTCACGTGCCACATATTGACCAGGGATTGAAAAGATAGCTACAGTAGGTTTTAACTCATCATTCACGACACTTTCAAGTGAAGTGTACACTTTATCTTGTTGAGTTGCTTTGTCTTTCTTTCCCCCACCTGAGAGTGTGTCAAGTATATGATCAAAGATTTCTTGAGTTCTATCACTATCTTGTGTAATGACACCAATCAGTAAGTCATTCACTGTCGAAGTATTTAGTTCTTCTACAGCGAGTCCTACTTGCTCAACAATCGCTTTGTTCATATCTGTGGCCATAGCAATGACAACTTCAACTACACCTTCTTGTTTCTTAACCTTTGCAGCTAAAGACATTAGGCTCACTGAATCTACATACCTATTCTTAAATATTCGTGTTTGTTTATGCATACGTTGCTCCTTTTTTTATCATAAAGTAATACATTAAAACCCCTACTATAAAGTCATAACCTGAAGTATGTCCTAAGGTAGAACACCACTTTGCACATTCTTTAACATCTTTATCTAGTGATATTGCTTGTATAAGCTGTGCTTGATAATCATTAAACCTTCCATTAAACGCATGCCTTAACATGCTTTGACTAACATCGGTTGTCTGTGTAAGTTGTGGTTCACAAAGTTTAAAGAGTACATGCACAAATCCTAAATGATTAAATGCATGAGCCATAGCTAACATCCCTACCAAGACATCATCACCACTCGGTGTTAAACCATGTCCACATCCAATGAAATCTTTACATTCATGAATATCAAAAGAAGAAAGATATGACTTTAGTTTCTTAATGAAGTAGACACTTATAAGGTCATCATGTTCATGAAACACACCCATTGCACCTTCATGTATTGTTTGCTTGATACTCCATGTCAGCAGTGTCTGACAACCATTTAAGACAGTTTCAGATAACTTAAAATTATCACTAATGGATCCAAGAGATTGCACTGATAAGTCTTTAAACTGTATAACTAAATCTCCTATATGAAGTTGATCATTTCTTACAATGCATTCCATATTGTGCTCAATTTGATGATTAGAAAATGACTTCAAATTGCAAACCCATGTTAATGGAGCTTTAGGTTTAGAATCTGACACAAGTGTCATCATTGAATGATGGTTAACAAGGTTTATAGCATGTTCAAAAACACTATGAACAAGTATTGGTCCATCATTCATGATTTGATTAAGTGCTGGATCATACCATTGAACAGTTACCATAAGTGCACCGCCTTACCCATGCTTAGTGTAGCATTTCATCTTAAGGTCAGTCATTATCAACTCTTTACGATATAAAGCGCTTTCTTTTATAGTTTTAATACAAAACTAAGTTTTGATACTTTGAGCATCATAAGAATAAATCAATAAAAAAACTAAGACCTTGCGAAAGGTTGAAGATGTGATATAATAAGCATATGTTTAGTTTATAAACATTAATAAGGAGATTAAGATATGACTCAGCGAGAAAAAGAAATTGTTAATATTTTGAAAGAAGAGCCTACTATCTCTCAAGATGATCTAGCAAAGCGTTTGAATATAACCCGCTCTTCTGTGGCTGTTCACATTACAAATCTTATTAAAAAGGGAATTGTTCTTGGTAAAGGGTACATTGTGAATGAAGAACCTTATATTGTCGTTATCGGAGGATCTAATATCGATATTCAAGGTATACCTTATAGTCCTTTGATTGATAATGATTCCAATATTGGACACGTGAATATCTCATTGGGTGGTGTCGCAAGAAACATTGCAGAAAACACAACTCGTCTTAATATTCCAACACGACTCATTAGTGTGATTGGTCAAGATTTATATGGTCAAAGCATTTTAAATCATGCTTCTAGTATTGGACTTCACATGAATGATACTTTAGTAGTATCAAATCAAAAGACATCCACATACTTAAGCATTCTTGATCATCATCATGATTTAGCAATCGCAATCAATGCTATGGATATCATGGAATCTTTAACTAAAGAGTATTTACAAAGTAAAAAACGCCTAATTGAACATGCACAGCTTATTGTATGTGACACTAATGTTAGTGAATCAGTCTTAGAAATGTTGTTTACTATTGCTAAAGGTATACCTATCTTTGTGGATACTGTTTCCACAACTAAAGCGCTGAAAATAAAACCTTACTTATCTATGATTCACACGATAAAACCTAACAAAGCAGAACTTTATGCATTATTGGATGCTCCATTAACGATGGATATTATGACATGTGCTCAATTGCTACCAACACCTTATGCATATATCTCTCTAGGACATGAAGGCGTACTAATTAAGGATCATAATACACTCACTCACATTCCTACTCCCCCACTCGAAGTAGCGAATGCAACGGGTGCTGGTGACGCTTTTATGGCAGGACTTGTCTATGCTACTCTAAACCATGAAAGCACTCTAAATAGTGCCTATCTTGCGATGAGTGCCTCACGCATTGCGCTTCAAAGTGAATCTACCATTTCAGATCAAATGAGCGAAGCTCAATTACTAAAAACCTTAAAGGAGACCTAAAATGTTTAAACAATACCTCGATATCCTTCCAGAAGTTATCCAAGCAATACAAAACAATCAACCTGTTGTTGCCTTAGAATCTACGATTATTTCTCATGGTATGCCTTACCCTCAAAATGTGGAGATGGCCAATGAAGTAGAAAATATTATTCGCTCTCACGGTGCAGTTCCTGCGACTATTGCTATTCTTAATGGTCGCTTAAAAGTAGGACTTACCTCAAGTGAACTTGAATTACTCGCAACCTCAAAAGACATTATTAAAGCTTCACGTCGTGATCTTGCTTTCTTAGTGTCACAAAAGAAACATGGGGCAACCACTGTTGCTTCTACTATGATAATTGCTGCTTTAGCTGGCATTAAAGTCTTTGCGACCGGTGGCATTGGTGGGGTCCATCGTGGAGCAGAAACTACATTTGATATCTCTGCTGATTTACTTGAACTAGCAAATACCAATGTCGCAGTAATCTGTGCAGGAGCTAAATCTATTCTTGATATTGGTTTAACACTTGAATATTTAGAAACCCATGGGGTTCCTGTAATTGGATATCAAACTAAAGAACTTCCTGCTTTCTATACATCTTCTAGTGGATTTGAAGTGGATTACAAACTAGATACACCCGTTGAGATTGCTCAAGCGCTTAAAACGAAGTGGGACTTAAATCTTCAAGGTGGGGTTGTGATAGCAAATCCAATTCCAAAAGAATACGAAATGGATGCAACAATGATGAATCATGTGATATCCCAAGCACTTGAAGAACAAGAACAACTTGGAATTAAAGGAAAAGAAAGCACCCCTTTCTTACTCTCTAAAGTTAAAGAATTGACGGGTGGTGACAGCTTATCCTCTAATATTCAACTTGTTTACAACAATGCACACTTAGCAGCTAAGATTGCGGTTGAGTATTCAAAACTATAAAAGAAACATGATGAAAATCGTGTTTTTCTTTACAAACAAAAACTAACCTTGAAGGTTAGTTAGCTCATTGTTTTGGATGAAAATACTTCAAGTATTCCAACAATG
>DITO01000016.1 GCA_002422065.1 Erysipelotrichaceae bacterium UBA6182
GCACCCTATCAAAAATTTTGGCACCCTACTGATTTTTTTGGCACCCCTGATGATAAAATTGGCACCCCTCATATTAATGGCTTAATAGAGAAATTTTATTTATAAACTATGTGCAAAGTAATGAGTTCTAGATAACAACTGTCGAAAAGACTGTTGAAAATACCCTATACTGTCCATTCCTCTTTAAGAACTTTTTCTACGAATAATTTAGCAATGCTTGGATCAAACTGTGTGCCTGCACATCTGATGATTTCTGATACTGCATATTCTTTACTTAGTTTATTGCGGTAAGGTCTATCTGCAGTCATCGCTTCATAGGCATCAACGACATTAATAATTCTTGAAAACAAAGGAATATCTTCACCTTTTAGTTTACTTGGATAACCTCTTCCATCCCATCTTTCATGGTGATGAAGTGCGTGAATAGCTAGGTCAGAATATTCATCTGCAGCTCTTAGTATTTGATATCCTACTTGGGTATGTGTCTTGATAATATCAAACTCTTCATCTGTTAATTTACCCGGTTTATTTAATATACTATCTGGAATAGAAATCTTTCCAATATCGTGAAATAAACCTGCTTGTTCTAGTTCTTTCAGTTCATCTTCTTTAAGTTTTAATTCTATCCCAATCTGTTTACATAAATGACTTACTTCTACAGAATGTCTCTTTTCCGTATCATATTTATCAGTTAGAGTTTCTAAGATCGCACTAATCGCTTTACTTCGAACACTCGTTCCAATGACTGATTTATGGGCATACATTCCATTTTCTGCAAGTTTTTGTATTTCATCAATATTTGCACTTATGCTTGTTATTAATTCATATCCTACTGCAAGCGATAATTCTATCTGAAGGATCGGTTTCGTTTTAACAATTTCTACAAGTTTTTCTTTATAAGCCTGAAGTGTTTCCGTCTTTGTATTGGGAAGAAGTACTGTAAATTCATCTCCACCAATTCGTGAAATGATATCTTTTACTTCAAACACTTCTTTTAGCATATTTCCAATCATGATTAATGCTTCATCTCCTGCTTGGTGACCGAAAGCATCGTTGAGAATTTTTAACCCGTTGACATCAAGCATCATCAGTCCTAAGGGATAAAATTGTGGTTTATTCAGATATTTGAACTGATCAAAATAATAGCGTCGATTATGTAAATCTGTTAAAAAATCGTGTTCACTTGTATAAATAATTTTTTCTTCTTTTTGTTTTCTTTCTGTTACATCCTCAACCATTGAAATGAAATTTGATGAATTGGGAATACTTATGTTTTGTGCAGTTACATAGCGTGTGATTTTTCCATGTTTCATGATAGGAATGTTATCCCAATGCATAAATTTAGGGTTTCCACTTTCTATCCCTTCAAGCACTCTCCTTTTTATATCCTCTCTAGTCTCTTCATTTTCATAAACTTCTTTAAAAAAGTCTTGTGCATTTATTAATGAATCTCTCGTAGTACCATAAAACTCAGGGAAATTTGAATTCATATACTCAAAATATACTGCAGGTTTCACAGAATTAACTGCAATACCGATGGGAAGATTATCCATAACAAGTTTTAGTCGATCAAGTGATTCTTGTGCACGGATTTCTGCATCAACTAACTCATCTTGAATTTTCTTTCTCTCAGTGATGTCATCTGCGATAACGACGAATTGGTTTTTCGTATATGGGTATGCGATCACCCTGAAATATTTCTCTAGCACCCTTGAATAATCTTCAAATATTAAAGTTTTTCCTAAAAGTACAACTTCAGCGTATTTATCAATCCAAGTTGGTTCAATCCCAGGTAATACTTCACCTGCAGTTTTTCCAATGATGTTTACCGCTTTTAGTCCAGTAATACTTTCATAAACATCATTAATAACTACAAATCTATAGTCGACAGGTTTTCCATTTTCATCAAAAATGAGTTCCCGAATATTGAATCCTAAAGGTAATTCTTTAATTAACTTGCCCCATTGTTTTTCTAGTTTATATTTTTCTTTCTCTTGTTCTTTGAGTTCTGTTATGTCATTCAAAGTACAATATGTTTGCTCAAACTGATGTTTCTCATTGTAGCCGATTAATCCTTCGAATTCGATGAAGACGACATCTCCATTTTTCTTAACCATTTCAAATTCTGAATGAAACTTTCCTAGTTTCTTGAATAGCTCAAAACGTTGTCGAAAGGCTTCCCTATATTGGGGAGTTAAAAAATCACCAAACCATTTACCAATGACTTCATCGATTTGATAACCTAGCATATTTAACCATGTTTGATTCACTTCTCTAAAATAACCATTGATATCAAGCGATTGGTATCCTAGTGGCGCTTTATCGAAAAGTGTTTTAAAACGATGATTACTCTGCTCTACTTCCTCTAACAATTGTAATGTTTTTGCATTTGACGCCTTCAGTTCTCTCGTTTTTTCTTCAACCAAAAGAGTCAAGTATGCCTTCTCATCACGTTTTCGGATATTTGCGTCTCTGATTTTTAGCATTGCCCGAATCTGAACAGTCAGTTCGATTACATCAATGGGCTTCGTTATAAATGCTTCCGCTCCACAATCNNGTAGCAATTTATTTGCTTTAAGACTTCTACACACCTCAAACCCATCTATTTTGGGCATGATAATATCAAGTAGAATTACATCGGGTTCTTCATGTGCCGCAAGCTCAAGTCCCTGTTGACCTGAAAGCGTTGTTATGAGAGTGACAGCAGGAAACGCTTCATTGATCAATGCCTTTAAGATGATAAGATTATCTTGATTATCATCAATGGCTAATATTTTAGTCTTTCTCTTTTCCATAGAGCACCTCGCTGATCAAAGTCAATACTTCTTCTTCATTTATTGGTTTTGCAACGAAGGCATCAAATCCGTTAGCCATAATCATTTGGCGATCGTGTAGCATAACACTCGCGGTGACAGCAAAAATCGGTATGTGTTGAAGTTCAGGCATGGTTCTTATCTCGTGAAATGCTTGTATACCGTTCATTCCTGGTAGTCCAATATCCATCAAAATCAGATTTGGAACAAATTCCTTGGCAAGGTTAATTCCTTGATGTGCATCAACTGCTTCTAATACCGTGTAATGATCTTGAAGTAATGCTTTTACAGTAATCATGTTGTCTGGATTATCTTCGACAATAAGCACTACAGGTTTGCCTTTAATGGATTGTGGTTTCCGATTCAGTTGTTTTATTTTGATGGTCTCGGGGAATAACATGCTATAGATTGACTTATGGAGTTCTTCGCGATTCACATTGCCCTTTTGAATGAGTTCATGGATATTGTTTCGTTTTAAAAATTTCAGTTCTTCTTTCGTAATATGCTTTGCGGATAGTATCATCACCGGGACGTGAGCTGTTGATTCTTCGTTTCGTAGGATTTCAAGCACTTTAAACCCATCGATCCCCGGCATCATCAAATCGAGAATGATGGCATCTGGGATACTTTGTCCTATCATCTCAAGTGCTTTTCCACCGTCACAAGCGGTCATCAACTTATATCCCATTTCTTCTACTAAATCGTTGATTTGAATAATTGCTGATTCGTTGTCTTCAACGAGAAGGATGCTTTTATTGGATAAACCTTGGATAACGTGTGAAGGCTGTGGTTTGATTTCCTTTTTGAAATCAGCTGTTGAATTTACATTCACAAGCTTGTCGGTTTCAATAAAATCAATTGGTAAGGATACTGTGAATTCTGAACCTTCGTCTAAAACACTTTTAACTGAAATGGTTCCTCCAAGCAGATTGACATATTTCTTAACGATAGTGAGTCCTAATCCAGTACCGCCATATCTTCTGGATATGCTGTCATCGGCTTGTTTAAATTCATTAAAAACAAGAAGCAGATTCTCTTTAGAAATGCCAATACCGGTATCAGATACCTTGATTTCAATGTGATTTGTGAACTGCCTAGCGATAATACTAACCTTGCCCTTTTCAGTAAACTTCACTGCATTATCGAGAAGGTTTTGTAAAATATGACGCAATTTATTGGCGTCGGTGTTAATGGATATATCAGAATTCTTCGTTTCGTGATTAAGTTTTATATTTTTTCTTTTCGCTATCGGTTCTAAAGTGGTTACAAGGTCAGAAATGGCGAGATTAAGATTAAACTTTGTAATCTCAAATTCTTCGTGTCCAGCCTCGATTCGTGACAAGTCTAAAACATCGTTAACCAAAGACAAAAGATTCTTTCCATTGCGCTCGATGATTTCTAAATAACTATACTCCTCATCTGGAATTTTATTGGCTAGCCTGCGATTAAGCACACCAGAAAGGGCAATGACTGAATTGAGAGGTGTACGCAACTCATGACTCATATTGGATAGGAAACTGGATTTGAGTCGAGTGGCTTCATTTAATTGACTCTTCTGCATTTCTAATTCAACATTTTGTTGCGTTAGTTCGTTTTTCTGCATTTCTAATTCTTTTGATTGTTGTTCTAATTCAGCATTTGTTCCTTGAAGTTTTTGAGAATACTCTAAGATTTGTTGCGATGCCAAAAGGGAGTCAAGACGAGCTGAAATCTCACCTACCAAGCCATGAATCAGTCGAACTGAAACAGGAGAAATAGACTTGATACTCGCTATTGAGATCACTGAAGTCACATCTGATCCGTTTAAAATAGGTATTGTTATGATATCTCTTGCCTTAAAATCACCACTAACTGTAGAATAAACCAACTGTATATCGGATGGGATGTCAGTTAAATGTTGAATGTTCTTTGTTGCAATCGCTGCACCAAATTCGCCTTCCTTTTTTTCAATCGAAAATGAAGGAAGATAATCTATTTTTGTGCCGATGGATTCATAATGTTCAAATCGGTTGGTTTCTTTATTCAAAAAATAGATGGCACCGATCTGTGCATCAACAGAAATCAAAAGATTCTTTAATAACTCCTGACAAAATCCTCGCAAGGTATCTTGACGAGTCATGACTGAGGAAATACTCGCAAGATTATTTTTGAACGCCATTTCATCTTCAATGGTATTTGCCATTTGATTGAACTCCATAGAGAGTATTCCCATTTCATTGGTTGATTCATACTGCACACGGGTATCGAATTTTCCTTGGTTCATTTCTTCAGTAGCTGTAACTAATAACTTAAGAGGCGGTAGTATACCATTTCTAGCTGTATAGCCTATTCCCAGAACCAATAGCGTGAAGCTGGCAAACAAAACTGTTAATACTATTGCATTTTGCTGTCTTTGCTCTTGGGCTTCTTCATAAAATTCATCAGCATTGAGTAATGCAAAATCACTGATTACATTTACTTTGCTTATAACTACATTAGCTTGTGCCCCACCGATACCGTCAGACTTAACTCTTTCAATGACTTCATCAACATTTCCAATGCTATATAGATGCACTGTTTCAACTCGAATGGTTTTCCACACAGCCAATGCATTTGTGAGCTCCACAATATCACTTTTCGAACCCAAATATCGATCGTTTAAAATGTCAATATTTCGATTAATTTCTTCTTCATAGATGACTATTGAAAGAAGTAAATCATCTACCTCCTGCTGATCATCTGCTAAAGATAGAGATATCATATTCCTGTGTATAGAAAGAACATCTGCTTCTATATGTCCCACCGCTCTCCTAACGACTAAAGGATGATTGTATAGATTTTCAGTATTGCTCCATAGCGATTCTATTGAAACCAATGAGCTTGCAAAGAAGACCATCATTATAAAAATGGTAATCCCCAGCCAGATATTAATGAGTTTAGAAATTTTTAGATTTTTAAGTTTCATAGCGCATCTCCTTTTTACTTTGGAAAATGGTTGATGATGTGGAAACCATGTTTAAATATCTGGATTTCTCTACGTTGTATTTTTCTGCTTCACCAGTAATTAAATATCCTTTTTCATCCATGACGCCCACCAATTTTTTTATAATGAATCGTTGATATCTGAGTTTATAGTAAAACAATACATTGCTGCAGATAATAAGATCAAAATTCCCAAA
This sequence comes from Erysipelotrichaceae bacterium UBA6182, assembly GCA_002422065.1. GTDB lineage: Bacteria > Bacillota_I > Bacilli_A > Erysipelotrichales > Erysipelotrichaceae > UBA6182. The sequence continues at coordinate 5,972 of DITO01000016.1, forward strand.
TATACTTTCTTGCGGGCTGGAACTAAGGTTATCCAGCAAATCATAGGTAGAAAAACTCACATGTTGTTTTAACTGAGGAGAGACCTTATATGTTTCTCCAAACTTTACAAAGAACTCATTTAAGTCCTTAACCCTAATTTTTTGAATATCCTTTTCATTGTACTCTCCTGTTTTCGCCTTAATGAGAGCAGACTCAGATACATCAGTTGCGATGATGCGATATCGAACCTTTTTTTGTTCTCTCGAATTCAAGTTTTCAATCAACATCGCAATTGAATAAGCTTCCTGACCTGTTGAACATCCCGCAGACCAGATCCTTAGTTCACCTTTATCTGATTTTCTATTCATTAAAAGAGGAAGAATCCATTCTTCTAAATGTGCAAACGTGAGTGGGTTTCTAAAAAATTCAGTATGTGTAATATATAGTGATTGTAATAATTTGTTTGCTTCATCTATATTGTTTGATAAGTGCTGTATATATTCTGAAATTCCATTGACTTTTACAATCGCTATTCTGTTTTCAACTGCTTTTATAAAAAAGGCGTCATCAAACTTTGAAATGTCAAAATCGATAACACTTTGAATAGATTGTATTAAGTCATTATCCATAATATCTCCTTATCTAAAACTAAATTTCTTTGTTATTCTGTTTGGGTAAAAAAGTTTTTGAAGTCATCATTAATTTATTAAAAGTCTAAGCGAATGTGAATTACAACTATATTGTAACTTAAAATCTACTTTCTTGCAATATCTTAGTTATGTTGTGCAAAATCGGTAATGAATGTATCTTCTTTATTTACTTTAACTTTCATCTTCTTCATATTCATCTTTAATCCACCAATGTTGCAAATCAATAAATAGGCTGCATATTTTTTTGCTGTAAATTAAGAAGTTATTTGTACTTTAAAAACGTAATCGTGTAAAAGGTTAACTAATCGTGTAAATTGTTAGGTAATCGTTAAAAGTTTAGATAATTACAAAATTTATGACCTGTAAAAAATCAGATTTCGGTTCTAAATATTGATATGGAAATTGGTAGATAGAAGAAAATC
>DITO01000254.1:0-21250 GCA_002422065.1 Erysipelotrichaceae bacterium UBA6182
GTAAGTGCTTTAGTTCCCTCATACATAAGATAGGTATAAGCAATACGATCACTTCGTCCAACACGACCACGTATTTGGTACAGTTGTGATAATCCAAATCGATCAGCTTGATCTATAATCATCGTATTCGCATTAGGAATATCAATCCCTGTTTCAATGATGGTTGTACATACTAAAACATTCACTTCATTACGATTAAAGCGAATCATAACATCTTCAATGTGTTCTTTATCCATTTGACCATGAGCCACTGAAAAAGTGGCATTAGGGCATAAACGTGCTAGATTAGCTGCTACACTATAGATTGTTTCAACTTGGTTGTGTAAATAGAATACTTGACCATGTCTTGATAGCTCTTTATCTATAATCTCTTTGATTAGTCCTATATTCTTTTTAACAACGTATGTTTGAATTGGCATTCTGTTTTTAGGAGGAGTATTAAGTTGTGATAACTGGCGAACTCCAATAAGTGACATTTGAAGTGTTCTTGGAATTGGTGTAGCACTTAGTGATAATACATCAACTGCAAGTTTTAACTGCTTAATTCTTTCTTTGTGTTCAACTCCGAAACGTTGTTCTTCATCAATGATTAGAAGTCCTAAATCTTTAAACTTTACGTCTTTAGATAATAATCGATGGGTTCCAATAAGGACATCAATACGATGATGAGATAAATCATCCAGTATTTTTTCTATTTCAGTTGCTGTTACAAACCGATTGATCACTTTGATATTGATCGCAAAGTTTCTAAATCTGTTTACTAGTGTTTTCATGTGTTGAAAAGATAACACTGTAGTTGGGCATAAGAATGCAACTTGTTTATGATCTTGAATTGCTTTAAAAGCTGCAATAGCTGCAACTTCTGTCTTACCGAATCCTACATCACCACATAACAAGCGATCCATGGGTTTAGCACTTTCCATGTCTTGTTTAATATCGATAACAGCTTGTTTTTGATCTTCTGTAAGTTCAAATTCAAAATCATTCTCGAAAAAGATTTGCTCATCACTATCTTGAGAAAATGCGTGTCCTATATCTTGTTCACGAAGTTGGTATAAACCGATTAAGTGTTGTGCAATATCACTAACGTTTTGTTTGACTTTATCTTTGGTTTTCTTCCATTCAGATGAGCCTAGTTTATTGATCTTTGGTCTTATCCCATCCATCGCAATGAATTTTCTAATGAGTTGGAATTGTTCAATTGGAATGTTTAATCCACTTTCATCGCGATATTCAATATAAATAAAGTCTTTATGATATCCAAAAACATCTTTAGTGACAATACCACGATAGATTCCAATTCCATGGTGTTGATGAACTACATAGTCTCCATCATTGAGTTCCTCAATGGCTTTGATGGTTTCAGCTTCTTTAAAACGATTAATATATCGGCCTGTTACGGGAGATATGTTAAAGAGTTCTTTAGAACTTACCCATACAACATTATTTGATTCAAAGACTACTCCTTCTTTGAGTTGAATAGGATTAAACGTGATTGCTTTAAACTCAAAATGATGTTCTTGAATAAGTGATTGAATAACTTCTTCATAATGATTCTCAACCATAAACACAATTTCATGATTTGGATACATTTTGGATAAGGTACTTAAACGATGTTCAAGAATTCCTTGCCCAATATCTAATGTGTGGATACCGATATAAATTGAAGAACTTGTTTCAAACTCTTTAAAACAATGTAGTTGAGTCTTTCTTTCTAGATCAATGTAATCAAGTAAAATATCATGGCGCGATATCCATTCATCTTGTTGTTCTTTTTCAATTAGAAACTCAGCATTTTCATGAATGTTCTTTTGAATGTTTTCTATGACTTGCTCATACGGGGATACAATAACATGTTGATCTTTAAACATGTCCACAAGCGAAGTATTAGGAACCACTAGCGCAAATAATGGGTAATCTTTAGGTTTAAACCCATATTCCTTCACTTCTTCAACCCATGCTTTCATGGTTTTGAATGTCTTTAGTGACATTGAAGTTGTATTTATTAATCGATCTAGTGTTTTCCAATCATGTTCTGTCATAATGGTTTCACTAGCAAAATAGATATCTACTGATTTAATATGCTCGATAGTTTTTTGAGAATGTAAGTCAAAAAGACGGATTGAATCAATGGTATCTCCAAAGAACTCAATTCGAACAGGATGATCTTGGTTTAGGTCATAGAAATCAATGATATATCCACGTCTTGCATAAGTAAGTGGTTGATCTACACGAATTGTTTTCGTATACCCAACACGTATTAGATGCGTTTCTAGCGTTAACATTGAATAGTCTTGGTTCAGTGATAAACTTAACACACTGCTTTTTAGTATTGTTTTATCAGGAATCTTACGTGTTACAGCTCCAACGTGGGAGACAACCATGATTGTATCGTTTTGAAGTACTTTTATGAGTGTCTTTATCTTTTCACTTTGATTTTGAAATGACATTGCAATTTCTTCAACACGTAAAGAATCTTCTTGGCTGTAGAGTACGACGTCCTCGTTGAGAAAGATTTGTAATCGTTCATAAAGTAGTTGTGCTTGGTATAAATTAGGCTTAATGATGAGCATTGGTCTAGGATGTTTAATAAATGAGTCAATAAGCATCATAGCTTCTTGAGTTAAGTTTAAATGCGAAAAGACTTCTTGTCGTTGAAGAAGTTGTTTTTCTAAAGGTAATGTAAGTCGACTAAATAATGATTTCATCGTTTATTGTAAAGGTTCATTGCGGTAACAAAGTCTTTCTTAACCGCCATTAAAGCTGCTTCTTTAGCTTGAATAATTCCTGTCTTAACGGTTTCAATGTGTTCTTGTTCGAACTTTCCTAAGACATAATCTGCGGTTTCAATGAGTGGGTTCTTTCCAATACCAAAGCGAATTCGTGGTATATCTTGAGTTGAAAATAACTGGATGATATTGTTTAGTCCTTTTTGTCCCCCTGAACTACCACTTTCACGAAGTCTTATTTTTCCAACCGGTAAGTCGAGATCATCACAAATAACAATAATTTCAGAAGGTAGAATCTTAAAATAGGATGCTATAGCATAGACTGCTTCTCCAGAGAGATTCATGTATGTTTGTGGTTTAACAAGATATAACTGGTTTCCTTCATACGTAACCTGAGCATAACTTGCTTTAAACTTATCTTGAGTGACTTTTACTTCACATGATTTAAAAATTTCATCAATGACTAAAAAACCAATGTTATGGCGTGTTGTTTCGTATTTTTTTCCTGGGTTTCCTAACCCAACAATCATTTTAATCGGCATGGTTTAATTATACACTCCTTAATGTGAATAAAAAACTTCCCTGATTAGGAAAGTTAGTTTTTGTTTTTATCAAACACAATCTTGAGTCGACGTTTTTGACCATCGCCTTCACTTTCAGTTTTGATGTTTTTAACTTTTTGAAGTTCTTGGTGAATCACTTTACGCTCATCATTTGGCATTGGATCAAGGATTGCTGTAATTCGTGTACGTGCTACTTGTTTTGCAATACGAGCAGCCATTAAACGTACTTTCTCATATCGATCAACTTTGTAGTTGTTAATGTCTACATTAATGATGAAACGACGTTTAAATTCTGAACTTGTTGATGATCTAACCACACTTACTAGTGATTGTAGAGTTTGACCTGCTTTTCCTATTAAAATTGCATTATTTGATGCGTTAATGAGAACTTTAAATACTTCTCCTTGGCGATCAACACTGATTTCTGCTTCTGAATCGAAATGAGAGAAGAATTTACCTAAGTAAGTTTGGATAAACAGGGATACATCATTGAGAGCATAGGCTTCAAGTGTTAATTCAGCACCAAAACCCAAAATTCCTTTTTTCTCTTCAATAACATAATACGTTAATTCAGAAACTTCTACCTGTTTGTCTTTGGCAGCGTGTGCTAATGCATCATTTAGGTTTTTACCTGAGTAACGTTTGATCATACTTATACTCCTACGACAGGTTTGTCGATGTAGTTAACTTGAATAAATAATGTTTGTGCAACTTGTGCAGCACTACTTACTAACCAATACAATGACATCGCTGTTGGCCAGTTAATTGAAATAAACATAATGAATACGAACATCCCAATCATCATACCTTGTTGGCTATTAGCTGGTGCTTTTTTACCATTCTTAATCGCTGATTTCTTAGCTAGATATGACGGTAATAGCATTGATCCTAATTGGAACAATCCCATGAGTAAATAAATGATTAAGTATAAGAATTGTCCACCTAAGATTCCGGCTAATGGCGTTACATTTAATTCTGCACCTAATAATACTCCATTAAGGACAGCTTCTGATCGTTGTACTGCTTGCCACATAGCGATAATAACAGGGAATTGGATGAAAGCAACCAAAATCGTTCCAAAAGGATTAATTTTATGTTTAGTGTATAGAGCTTGCATCTCTTGAGCTTGCTTCATACGTGACTGTTCGTCTTTTTTTCCTTCGTATTTCTTTTGGATAGCTGTCATGTCTGGTTGTAACACTTGCATCTTTTGTGATGCAACAGTTGACTTCACTGTAAATCCAAAAGTTAGAAGCTTGATTGCTACAGTTGCGACTACAATAGCTAACGCAACACCAATAACAGGTGTCAAAAAGTTAATGACTTGTGCTAATGGGAAAACAAAGAATGCTGAGAACCAACTTTCGTCTGCAAGAATCTGAGAAAGTTGAGTTGTTGTGCTGATGATTTTGTCTGGAAGTACGTTTCCATTACTATCAATAACACGAGTACATCCAGAAATGAATGCAAGTAACCCTGCACTCATAATGAGTTTAGGTCTATTTTTTAGCCAGTTATACATTTATATATTTCTCCTTGGTGGTCGTCACCTTATAGTTTAACTTTATTCATTAGCTTTTCCAACAATTTTATGTTAACTTCATAGGTATTTGTTAGATAACCTTGTCTAATCATTAATATTGCATCGTAATTTAGTTCTTCATTAAATAGATCCTGTAACATCATACGAACTTGGCGTTTTACTTTGTTACGTTCTACAGCAGAACCTAGTTTCTTACTTACACTAATACCAATTCGGGAACATTCTTTTTTCTTTTTCTTAAAATAAACAACAAATGATCCATTAGCGACATATCGTTTATGTTGTAAAATGGATTGAAATTCAATATTTGAAGTTATTCTTCGTTCCTTTTTCATTGTTTATCTAAAAAAAGTCACCCTTTTGAGGTGACTCGTTTTTACGCCGACAAGACCGCTCTGCCTTTAGCACGACGACGGGCTAATACGTTACGACCGCCTACTGTCTTCATACGTGCTCTAAAACCGTGGACCTTTTGGTGTTTTCTTTTGCTCGGTTGATATGTTCTTTTCATGAGAGCCACCTCCACTTTCTTGGTACAATATAATCAATTGCTTTAATATCATACATAAAACATGAACATAAGTCAAACACACATCTCAAAATCACTTAATTTCAAGTAATTCATCTTAAATATGAAAGTTTTCAACAATTTTCATTACAATTATGTCAAAAATATGTGTTTTTTAAATTTTTGCTATATTTAAGTAATCAAATTGTGGAAAACTTAATGGATTTCACCAGTTTTACACAGTTCTAACACCCTGTTATTCCACAGAATGTTGAATGTGTGGAAAACTCTATTTAAACGTATAAACAGAGAGTTTATTTACACTTTTTGATATTGATAATTTTCAATGTAAATTTATACATTAACAATTTCCACAATTCTTTTCTAAACATTCACAACTTTGTGTAGTTTCAAACATTCTAAATTTGTGGAAAACTGTGGAAAACTATCAAATTTCCCTAAAAATACCATGATTTCCCAAACTTTAGCTGTGGAAAACTTTTTAGATGCAATATTCGTTGTGGAAAACTCTAAAAGTTTTGTTAAAATGTATTTACAAATCTGAGGAGTATCTATGTCGTTAAGCCAAGTATATTTAGATGATCTATGGTCCAAGTGCCTGAATCACATAAAAACTAATAATTTGATCGAAAGTATTGTGTTCAACCAGTATTTTGAAGATACCTCATTAAATAGTTTAAATGATTCTAAGGCGAATGTAATAGTTAAAACAAAGCTTCATAAAGTTATTTTGACGCAGAATGAAAATCTTATTTCTGAAGTACTTTCAACTTTTCTCAACAAGCAAATTGGATGTGCTATCTTACTTGAAAATGAAATTGAATCAACATCTAAGAGTGTTCTCATTTCACCTGAATCATCAACCCTTATTTCCAGTTACACATTTGACACTTTTATTGAAGGAACAAGTAATAAAGAATCTCGTTCTGCTGCAATAGCATGTGCTTATATGCCAGGGAAATTCTATAATCCTTTGTTTATTTATGGTAACTCAGGACTAGGAAAAACTCATTTACTTAATGCTATTGGTAATTACGTTATATCTAATCATCCTGATAAGAAAGTTCATTATACAACTTCAAGTGATTTTGTAAGTAAAGTTGTTTCATCAATCAAAAATAATTCTATTGAAGATTTTAAGCGTGAACTATTGAATGTTGATGTATTACTAATGGATGATGTTCAATTTTTAGCTGGAAAAGAGAAGTCACACGAAATTTTCTTTCACATTTTCAATGATTTAGTAAATCATAAGAAGCAAATTGTAATTACATCAGATCGTCATCCTCATGAAATTAAAGGTTTAGAAGATCGATTAATATCAAGATTTTCGTCAGGATTATCTGTTGGAGTAGATTCTCCTGAGTTTGAAACAGCGGTTGCTATTCTAAAATCAAAAATGGAACATCAATCACTGGAACCAGATCTTATTGATGACGAAGTTATCAATTTTATTGCTCGAGATTTTTCTTCAGATATAAGAAAACTTGAAGGAGCACTTAATAGAATTATGTTTTACTCTATTAATTTTGGTCAAAATAAGCAAATAGACTTAAAAACAGCACTTTCAGCGTTTAAAGGTCAAAATTACACAGATAAAAACGATTTGAATGCAAATAAAATTAAAAGAATTGTTTCTGATTATTATGGCTTAACTCGTCAACAACTCGTTTCAAAATCAAGAACCAAAAATATATCTAATGCTCGTCATATTTCTATGTATTTATGTCGAAAATATCTTGATTTGCCTTTTTCTAAGATAGGAGATGAATTTGGAAATAGAGATCATTCAACTGTAATGAGTTCCTGCGAGAAGATCGAAAAGTTATTAAAAACAGATTTTACTTTATCTTCTGCAATATTAGATATAGAAAAACAACTTAAGTAGTTTTCAACAATTTTATTCACTTTTAATTAACATAAAAAAGTGGTAAAATATAGGCATTATAAGTTGATTTAATTGTGTTTTCCACAATTTCAACAGCCTTAATAATAATTATCTTTAAAAAAGATATAAGGGAGAAAAACCTATGGATTTCAGAATTTCAAAACGATATTTCTTTAATGCATTATCAATTGTCGGTAGAGCTGTATCTGCTAATTCACCATTACCAGCTTTATCAGGAATTAAAATTGATGTCTTGACAGATCAGATACTATTGACTGCAAGTGATTCTTTAGTTTCAATTCAAAAGATTTTAAAAACTCATGAGAATGATTTTGTTCTTGAAATAAATGAACCTGGTTCAATTGTTTTAGAAGCAAAGTATATTCTTGAAATTGTAAGAAAAATCGATTCTGATGAAATTCATATTGAAGTCATTGATGGAACTCTGACAAAAATTTCAGGTTATAATGCTGAGTTTAATATTAATGGCCAGAAATCGGTTGACTTTCCTCTTATAGATTTCAATAAACCATCAAACCAATTTACTTTAGCAGCATCACAACTTTTAAAGATTATTAATCAAACTTCCTTTGCTGCTTCAGATAAAGAAACACGTCCTGTTTTAACTGGTGTAAACTTCAAAAAAGAATCTGGTAAACTTGAGTGTGTTGCAACTGATAGCTATAGATTAGCTAAAAAGGTAATTGAATTAAGAGAAGGAGATAATTTTAACATTACGATTCCAACTAAAGCACTTTCTGAGATTTCTAAATCTATTGAAAAAGAAACAGATATATTAGTTTGTATTTCTGATAAGAAAATTCAGTTTTGGGTTGATAATGTTGTCATTCAATCTCGTTTAATTGATGGTCAATATCCAGAAACTTCTCGTTTGATACCTCAAATATTTGAACACACATTAATTATTGATTCTCGTGATTTATTAAATGCTATTGATAGAGCTTCATTCATTAAGAGTGAAGGTATTTCAATCATTAAATTATCTGCATCAGATACAGAGATAATGATTTCATCAAGATCACAAGAAGTTGGTTATTCTAAGGAAAAAATTGTTCCAATTGAGTATACCGGACGACCATTTGAAATTTCATTCTCAGGAAAGTATGTATTTGACGCAATTAGAGCATTATCTGGAGCAATTGTAAAAATTGAGTTCAGTGGTGATATGAAACCATTTGTGCTAAAGACTAATGAAGATGATTCAGTATTACAATTAGTTCTTCCAGTAAGAACCTATAACTAAAAAAACTAATGTAAGCCCTAAAGGGCTTCTTTAGTGATTAATGGAGAAAAAATGAAAAAAGTAATTTTTACAGGTGAATATATCACATTAGGTCAATTTCTCAAGAAAGTTGATTTAATTGATTCTGGATCAGATGCTAAGCATTTTTTGTCATTTAATCGAGTTTTTATTAATGATGAAGTTGATGAAAGACGTGGACGTAAACTGAGAAATCAAGATCAAGTAAGAATAGGAAAAGAAATCTGGATATTAATTAATGAAAATTGAGCAAATTTCACTCACACACTACAGAAATATTAGTAATTTAGTAATAAACTTTGATAAGAATGTCACTGTTTTGGTGGGTGAAAACGGGCAAGGTAAGACAAATATTCTAGAGGCTATTCACTATTGTTCAACATCACGATCATTTCGTGTTAAGGATGATCAATTGTGTATTCAATTTAATCAGACATTAAGTAGGATTATAGGAGTATTTGAAGTTAATCAAATTAAAAAACTACTAAAAATTGTGATAAACAACGATGGAAAGTATTTATTTGAAAATAATAAATCCTTTACAACCAATAAAGAGTTCATTGGCTTAGTTAATACAGTTCTTTTCTCTCCTTATGACTTATTCTTATTTGATGGTTCTCCAAAAGTAAGAAGAAAGTTTATTGATACTGAACTTTCAAAATTGTTTCCGGAATTTGTAAATAGTTTATTTAATTACAATAAGCTTTTAAAGGAAAGAAATAACGCACTAAAGCAATCAGCTATCGATAAAATATACATTGAAACACTTGATGAGCAAATAATCTTGGTTTCACTAGTGATTATTAGATATCGCCGCAATTTTATTCGTTATTTAGATAAACACATTCCTAAACTATTCCAAGACTTAATTCAAGAACAAGACTTTCAAGTAAATATTTCTTTAGAAAGTTGTGTCAGTGATTCAGAAGATATTGAAGATGAGTTAAGAAATTTATACAAACAGTCATACCCAAAAGATTTGATGTTTAGATCAACTCAAGTTGGAATACATAAAGATGATTTAAATGTTAAAATTAATGGTCAAGATATTACTAATGTCGCATCTCAAGGACAAAAAAGAATGATGATTATTGCTTTAAAACTGTGTTTAATCCAATACATAAAGGAAATCATTAAAGAATTTCCAATATTGTTATTAGATGATGTTTTTTCTGAGATTGATGAAGTAAAGAGAAGAAGATTTATTGAATTTTTACCTGATACATGCCAAACGATTGTGACGACGACAGATAGGTCACATATTCAGTTATGGTCTAAAGACAAATATTCTGTATTGTCCGTAAAAAACGGAGAATTGGTAAAGGAGTAGTTATGATAGAAAAAGTTGAACATTCATATACATCTGAAGATATACAGGTGTTGGAAGGATTAGAAGCTGTAAGAAAACGTCCAGGGATGTACATTGGTACTACATCTGAGCGTGGCTTACATCATTTAGTCTGGGAAATTATTGATAATGCTATTGACGAATCCTTAGCTGGTTACGCGAATCACATTATTGTAAAAATATTGAAAGATAATGTTATTTTAGTTGAAGATAATGGTCGTGGAATTCCAGTAGGAATCCATGAGAAGACAGGTTTATCGACGATTGAAACCATTTTTACTATCCTACACGCAGGTGGAAAATTTGGTGGCGGAGCTTATAAAGTTTCTGGTGGACTTCATGGTGTTGGGGCATCTGTTGTTAATGCTCTTTCTGAGTATCTTGAAGTCTATGTTCATCAAGGAGGAAAAGTTCATTTTCAACGTTTTGAACATGGTGGAAAATCAACTGGACCAGTTACCGTTATTGGAAACACAGAAAAACGTGGATCAGTTGTTGTTTTTAAAGCAGATCCAACTGTATTTACAGAAACAACAACATATAATTACGAAACAATCAGAGATAGACTTCGTCAAATAGCTTTTTTAAACAAAGGAATTAAAATTTCCTTGTTTGATGAACGAGATGAAGAAAATTTGGCATCTGTTGAGTATTACTATGAAGGTGGAATTAAGGAATATGTTGAATTTCTCAATAAAAATAAAGCACCAATCCATAATGATGTAATATACGTTGAAGGTGAAGAAGAGAATATTATTGTTGAAGTAGCAATGCAATACAATGATGGTTATGCTTCCAATGTCTATTCATTCTGTAACAACATTAATACCCATGAAGGTGGAACTCATGAAGAAGGGTTTAGATCCACATTAACTCGCTTAATTAACCAATATGCTAAAGAAAACAATTTCATTAAAAAAGATGAAGATGCGCTCATTGGAGAAGATGTTAGAGAAGGTCTTACAGCTATTATCTCTGTAAAACATCCAGATCCTCAATATGAAGGGCAAACAAAGACAAAACTTGGAAATGCTGAAGTAAGACGTATTGTTTCTAATGTTATGTCAGGACAATTTGAAAGATTTCTTTTAGAAAATCCAAGCCAAGCTAAAACAGTTATCGAAAAATCAATTATTGCTTCAAAAGCTCGTTTAGCAGCTAAAAAAGCTCGTGAATTAACACGTCGTAAAGGTGCGTTAGAAATTTCGTCTTTACCTGGTAAACTTGCTGACTGCTCTACAAATGACTCAACAATCTCAGAAATCTATCTTGTGGAAGGAGATTCTGCCGGAGGATCAGCAAAACTTGGGCGTAATCGTGAGTTTCAAGCTATTTTACCATTAAGAGGAAAAGTCATTAACGTAGAAAAAGCTCAAAGACACAAAGTCTTTGATAACAATGAAATTCGATCAATGATTACTGCATTTGGATGTGGATTTGGTGACGAAATGGATTTAGAGAAACTTCGTTATCATAAAATAGTAATCATGACCGATGCCGATGTCGATGGATCTCATATTCGTACTCTAATTTTAACTTTCTTTTACCGTTTTCTTAAACCACTTATTGAAGCTGGGCATATTTACATTGCTCAACCTCCACTTTACAAGGTTTCGAAAGGCACAACGATACGTTATGCCTATTCAGATGCTGAACTTGAAGAAGTTAAACAAGATTTTGGTACAGATAAAATAAACATTCAACGTTATAAAGGTTTAGGGGAAATGAATCCTGAGCAGTTATGGGAAACGACAATGGACCCTGAAGTAAGAACATTAATCCAAGTTGATATTGATAATGCTATTGAAGCTGATTCAGTATTTGAGATGCTAATGGGTGATGATGTTGAACCAAGAAGAGAATTTATTGTAGATAACGCTCGATTTGTCAAGAACTTAGATATTTAGAAAGGAGCAATCATGAACGATCAAAAGATAAAGAATATTAATATCGCTACTGAAATGAAAGCTTCGTTTCTAGATTATGCGATGTCAGTGATTGTAGCACGTGCATTACCAGATGTTCGTGATGGGTTGAAACCAGTTCACCGACGTATTTTATATGCCATGAATGACTTAGGNNTATCATCCACATGGTGATTCAGCTGTTTATGAAACTATGGTTCGTATGGCTCAAGATTTCTCATATCGACATATGCTTGTTGATGGACATGGGAATTTTGGTTCAATTGACGGAGATAGTGCAGCAGCTATGCGTTATACCGAGGCAAGAATGTCAAAAATTGCCATGGAACTTGTTAAAGACATTAATAAAGACACAATAGATTTTATGGATAACTATGATGGTGAAGAAAAAGAACCAGTAGTTATGCCTTCATATTTCCCAAATTTACTTGTTAATGGGGCTACTGGGATTGCTGTTGGTATGGCAACAAACATTCCACCACATAACTTAGGTGAAACGATTGATGCCACAATGGCAATCATTGATAATCCAGATTTAACAACAATTGAGTTGATGGAAATCATTCATGGACCAGATTTTCCTACAGGTGGAATCATCATGGGACGCTCAGGGATTCACTCAGCATTTGAAACTGGTCGTGGATCTGTAACGGTGCGTTCAAAAGTTGATATTCACGAACTTGCTAATGGGAAGAAGCAAATTATTGTCAGTGAAATACCATATCAAGTGAACAAGGCTAACTTAGTTGAAAAAATTGCTGGTTTGGTTAGAGATAAACTTATTGAAGGTATTACAGATTTACGTGATGAATCAAACCGTCATGGTATACGAGTTGTTATAGAAACTCGAAAAGATGTACAAGCTGAAGTTTTATTAAATCAACTTTATCGAATGACAGCACTTCAAACTACTTTTGGGATAAACACATTAGCTTTAGTGAATGGTAATCCTAAGCAATTAGGATTAAAAGATGTATTAAAACATTATATTGCTCATCAGGAAGATGTTGTTCGACGTAGAACACAGTTTGAACTCAATAAAGCACTTGATCGTGCACATATTTTAGAGGGATTACGTATTGCATTGGATAATATTGATAGAATCATTGCTATAATTCGTGCTTCACAAGATGATGAGGAAGCAATTAGTTCAATGATTACTGAATTTGGACTAAGTGAAATCCAATCCAAAGCAATTCTAGACATGAGACTTAAACGTCTAACTGGATTAGAACGTGGAAAAATTGAAGCTGAATATAATGATTTACAGTTATCAATTGCTGATTATCGTGATATTTTGGCTAATGAACAGCGTGTTTATGACATTATTAAGCAACAACTATCTGAAATTAGACGTCGCTTTTCAGATGAAAGACGTACACAAATTGTAGATAGTCACGATGACGTTTTAGATGAAGATTTAATTCCAGTGGAAGACGTCGTGATTGCACTAACACTTAATGGTTACATTAAGAGAACAACTGCAGATACTTTTCAAACTCAAAACAGGGGCGGAAAAGGAATAAAGGGAATGTCAACTAATACAGATGATATTGTTGATCAATTTATTCACATGTCAACTCATGATTCGCTAATGTTGTTTACTAACTTTGGTAAGGTTTATCGTATTCGTGGGTTCCATGTCCCTTCAGCAAGTCGTATATCTAAAGGACTTCCTGTTGTTAATTTGTTAAATTTGGACAAAAACGAACGAGTAAAAGCGCTAGTACCAGTTCAGAAAGATACTGAATTCAAATTTTTAGTATTTGCAACTAAAAACGGACTTACAAAACGAGTTAGTTTAGATCAGTTTGATTCTATTCGTCAAAACGGTAAGATTGCTATATCATTAAACGAATGCGATGAACTTGTTGCAGTTAAACCTACAACAGGAGAAGATTTAATTGTGCTTGCTGGGAATAATGGTAAAGCCGTGAAGTTCCACGAGAGTGGGTTAAGACCTACAGGTAGAACAGCAATGGGTGTCAAAGGATTTAATCCTGATGGACAAGAACTCATTGGCTTAACAACAGATAAAGAAGGGTTATTCATATTGTCTGTAACCGAAAAAGGTTATGGAAAGAAGAGCCCACTCGAAGATTACCGCCTTACTAATCGTGGAGGGAAAGGTGTAAAAACTGTTTCTATCACTGAGAAGAATGGTAAACTTGTGTCTGTTAGAGCGGTTAATGGAGATGAAGACATTCTAATTGTCACTGATTTAGGTCAAGTTATTAGAATTAGCTTAAATGATGTTGGAACATATGGTCGTGCAGCACAAGGAGTTAAGTTAATCCGTGTTGACGAAGTTGCAAAAGTTTCAGCTATTGCAATCATTCAAAATGAACCAGAACTTGAAGAAAGTGAAGTTGCATCTTAATGCAACTTCTTTTTTATTCGCTAAAGTGTTAGAATACCCATATATTGTTTCACGTGAAACATAGGAGAATCGTATGTTAGATATCAAACAAATCAGAGAGAATACCCAAGGAATCATTGATCGTTTAAACACAAGAGGGCAAGATTTCACTTTTTTGTATGAAGTTGTAAAGCAAGATGAAAAAAGAAGAAGTTTACTACAAGAAGTTGAAAGCTTAAAGCAATTCAGAAATGAATCTTCAAAGAAAATCGGCCTACTCAAGAAGCAAGGAGAAGATTCAACAGCGTTGATGCTTGAAGTATCAAATGCTAATGAAAGAATATCCACAATTGATAAAGAATTGTATGAAATCGAAGATTTTATCAAAAATACACTCTCAGTTGTACCGAATGTTCCACGTGAAACAGTGGTTATCGGCAAGGGTGAAGAAGACAATCAAGAAGTTCGTAAAAATGGAGTTATACCTACATTCAATTTTGATCCAAAAACTCATTGGGAAATTGGAACAAATCTAGGAATATTGGATTTTGAAGGTGGCGCTAAGCTTACTGGGTCTCGTTTTACAGTATATAAAGGACACGGAGCTAGACTTGAACGTGCATTGATAAATTTCATGCTTGATCTTCACACATCACAACACGGATATGAAGAAATGTTACCTCCATTTATGGTAAATGCAACAAGTATGTATGGGACAGGACAATTACCAAAGTTTGAAGAAGATTTGTTTAAAGTTGAACCTTTTGGTTACTACTTAATACCAACTGCTGAAGTTCCTGTTACTAACTATCACGCTAACGAAATACTTTCTGTAGAAAGCTTACCAATTTACTATACTGCTTATACTCCATGTTTTAGAGCTGAAGCAGGAGCAGCAGGTAAAGATACTCGTGGTATTATTCGTCAACATCAGTTCAATAAAGTTGAATTAGTTAAGTTTGTTAAACCTGAAGATTCAGTGGAAGAACTCGAAAAACTTACACTAAATGCAGAAGAAATTTTGAAGCAACTTGAACTTCCATATCGCACAATGATGCTTTGTACTGGGGATATGGGCTTTGCAAGTACACTGACCTACGATATTGAAGTTTGGTTACCTTCGTTCGGAGGGTATCGCGAAATATCAAGTTGTTCTAGTTTTGATGACTTCCAAGCAAGACGTGCAAACATTCGTTTTAAAAGAGATGATAAATCAAAACCAGAATTTGTGCACACATTAAATGGATCCGGCCTTGCTGTAGGTAGAACAGTTGCTGCTATCCTTGAAAACTACCAAAACGAAGATGGATCAGTAACTATCCCTAAAGTTCTAAAACCATACTTTGGTGGATTAGAAAAGATTGAAAAAAAATAATAAACATGTATAATAAGAAATGCTACCGCAATAGCATCCATCGAACCAGGTCAGGGTCGGAAGACAGCAGCCTTAAGGTGGCTCTGCTATGTGTGGTGGCTTTTTTTATAGGAGTACACAATGAAAAACACAGAAGCAATGCTAGAAGCACTAATTGAAGCTCAAAAGGCATTTGATAATAATGAAGTGCCTGTTGGTTGTGTCATTATTAAAGATGGTGAAATTATTGCAAGGGCACACAATCAAAAAGAAAACCACCAACAAGCCTGTAGCCATGCAGAAATTTTGGCAATTAAACAAGCAAACACCAAGTTGAACAATTGGCGTTTAAACGATTGTACTTTAGTTGTAACACTAGAACCTTGTATGATGTGTGCGGGTGCAATTCAACAATCAAGGATCTCAAATGTAGTGTTTGGGTTAAGTGATGAAAAGTTTGGAGCGTATGGGGGATGCTTTGACTCAAATATAATAAAAGGCTTTAATCACTACCCATATATCACTTCAGGTATACTAAGTGAGCAGTCACAACACTTGCTTCAGTCATTCTTCCAATTAAAAAGAAAAAAGTAAACAATAGTCACACGGCTATTGTTTTTATGTGGGGTTAATTTTGTTATAATGGGTATACGCAAGGATGGTAAACCATGGCATACAAAGCTCTATACAGAATGTATCGTCCTCAAACATTTGAACAAGTAGTTGGACAACAACATATCGTCGTTACATTAAAAAATGCAATTAAAACAAATAAGCTTAGTCATGCTTATCTCTTTTCTGGTCCTAGAGGAACAGGTAAGACAACAGTTGCAAAGATACTTGGAAAAGCAATTAACTGCTTATCTCCTGGAGAAAAACCATGTGAAGAGTGTGCATCATGCCATTCAATAAATAAAGGAAATCATCCTGATATTATTGAAATAGATGCTGCAAGTAACAATGGTGTAGATGAAATCAGAGAACTCATTGATAAAGTGAAGTATGCTCCGCTTGAACTGAAAATGAAAGTATACATTATTGATGAAGTTCACATGCTTACTACAGGGGCATTTAACGCGTTACTTAAAACTCTAGAAGAACCTCCATCACATGTGATGTTCATTTTAGCTACAACTGAGCCACACAAGGTAATTCCTACAATCATTTCTAGATGTCAGCGATTTGATTTCACTAAAGTGTCTACGTTTGAAATTCAAGACAGATTAGATAAGATCCTTATTGAAGAGTCCATTACTGCAGAAAAAGGAGTAACACGTTTAATTGCTCAACTTGCTGATGGTGGATTAAGAGATGGACTATCTATTCTTGAACAAGTTATAGCATTCAGTGGGAAAGATATTAAATTGGATGATGTCTACCAAGTTTATGGGTTAACTACAACTCAAGAGAAAATTGATTTATTGAAAGTTATATCACTGAGACAAGTCAAAGAAATTCTCGGTTTCTTAAAAGAAGTTACAATCAAAAGTCATGACATTAAGAAATTGACTGTCGATCTTGTTGAATGTTTAAAAGACGGTTTGATTTATCATTTTACAAAATCCGGGGATAACCTTACTGTATTGTCTGTCGAGGAAGCTGAAATACTGAATAAATACTTTACACCTGATCAAAGTATTGAATTCATGGATATCTTAATGGATACACTTGATAAATACCGTTTATCAAGCAACTCAATATCATATTTTGAGGTTGCATTACTAAAAATGGTTCATCATCTTCAAAGAAGTGGTAATCATGCAAATAATACCGTTTCAAATGTTGAGGTAATAAAAACTATTAAAGAACCAGAACCAAACATAATTGAAAAAATTAAGAATGATCAAATTCTAGAAAAAGAAGAAGTAATTCTTGAAGCAGAAACACACCAAGATATTGATTTTATATCAATCAATAATGAACCAATTGATGAATTTATTGAAGAAAGTAGTGATGAGTCAATTGAAGAGTTAAGTGAAGATTTGGATATTTTGGAAGAAGAAAAAACAAGTGAAGTCAAAGCAAAACCTAACGAAACAGATGTGATGGATAATCTATTTGATGTTCAATCAAATCAAAATGGAAAATCAACATCCACAACAGATCTACTTTTAGGTTTAATGCAAACAGCAGATAAAGAAATAAGAGTCAATGACGAAAAGATATGGAAAATGAAACCGTATCTACATCATCTTGAGTTTGCAAAAATAGCTCGTTTATTGCAATCTTCATCAATCAAGCTTAGTTCAACAACATTTATAGTAGTTGTAGTTGATGTCGAAGAAGAAAAACATATGATATCTGATCCTCAATTAGAGACACTAATAAAAGAATTTACTTTAGAAATCTTCAAAGTAAGTAAAAAGTTAATTTGTGTCACTAAATTCGAGTGGTCTGTAGCACTTTCTACATTTATGGAAATCAGAGATAAACAAGGACAATTACCACCCCCAGTTCATATCACCTTAGAAGAAGTGAATATACTCGATGATGATCAAAAACTACAAATTAAACTTAAAGAAGTAGTAGGACATCATGTTGAAGTAGTTATTGAGGATTAATATGTACCCTAATTCATTACAAAAACTCATTGAAGAATTAAAAAAACTCCCGGGGGTTGGAAATAAAAGTGCTGAAAGATTTGCTTTGGATATTCTAGAGAGAAAAGATCAAGACATTGAACCACTAGTAAATGCATTAATCGATGTACATAAAAATATTATTCAATGTAATGTTTGCGCTCATTATTCTCAAGCAGAAACATGTGATATTTGTTCAAACCCTCATCGAGACCACAGTACCATCTGTGTTGTAGCAAGCCCTAAAGATGTTATAGCTATTGAAAGAAGTGGACAATATCAAGGGGTTTATCATGTCTTACATGGAGTAATCTCAACAATGAGGGGGATATTACCATCAGATATCAATGTTGAGAATTTAATTAAACGCTGTGATGACTCAGTAAAAGAAGTTATTGTTGCAACAAACCCTAATGTAGAGGGGGAAACAACAGCAATGTATATATCAAAAAGATTAAGTGACAAAGCGTGTGATGTTACAAGACTTGCTTCAGGTCTCCCAATGGGTGGACTATTAGATTATATTGATGATTTAACCTTAATGAAGGCTATTGAGGGAAGGAAGAAAATATAGTATGAAAACAGATATTCAAATTGCACAAGAAAACGAGATGTATCCTATTGAGAAAATTGCTCGCAAAGCAAAGATTGATATGGAGTACATTGAAATGTATGGTAAATATCGCGCAAAGATCGATTTAAGATTATTTGATAAAGTAGAAAAATCAAATGATGGAAAATTGATTCTTGTGACAGCGATAAACCCAACCAAAGCAGGAGAAGGTAAATCAACAACAACTGTTGGGCTTTGTGACGGATTATCCCATATCAATAAACAAGTTATTGGTGCTTTAAGAGAACCTTCTTTAGGACCAATCTTTGGAATGAAAGGGGGAGCTACCGGAGGTGGATTTGCTCAAGTAGTACCAATGGATGACATTAATCTTCATTTCAATGGGGACATGCATGCAATCACAGCCGCAAACAATCTCATTGCAGCTGCTATAGATAATCATCTCTATCATGGTAATACGCTAGATATTGATCCAAATCAAATCGTGTTTAAACGTGCAATGGATATGAATGATCGCTCTTTAAGAGAAATAGAGATTGGAAGACCTGATAAACGTAGTGTAATTAGAAAAGATGGATTTAATATTACTGTTGCATCTGAAATTATGGCAATTCTATGTTTATCCTCTTCATTAGAAGATTTCAAAAAACGTGTCAATCGCGTAATTATCGGATACACCACTAAAGGTGAAGTAGTTACAGTTAAAGATTTAAAGATTGCTGGTGCAGTTGCAATGATTATGAAAGATGCAATCAAGCCAAATCTTGTTCAAACCCTTGAACACACACCAATGATTATACATGGAGGGCCTTTTGCTAATATCGCACATGGGTGCAACTCGATCATTGCTACAAAATTAGCATTAAAATTGGCAGATTATGTAGTTACAGAAGCAGGATTTGGTGCAGATCTAGGTGCACAGAAATTTATGGATATCAAATGCGATGTTGCAAACATTAAACCTAATGCAATNNGAGAACTTAGAGAAACACCTAGAAAATCTATCACTTTATAAAGTTCCTGTTGTAGTTGCCATTAATCGTTTTAATTCAGATACAAATGAAGAACTTAAAACACTTATGGAATGGTGCAAACGCTTTGGAGTTAAAGCTGTCATTAATGAATCATGGGCAAAAGGTGGTCAAGGAGCAATTGAATTAGCAGAAGCAATTGTTCATGAGTGTGAAAAACCTAGTACATTTAAACCTCTATTAAAAGAAGTTCATGGAATTAAAGAAAAAATAGAAACGATAGCTAAAACAATCTATGGTGCAAATGCTGTCAATTTCAGTGATAGAGCCAAGAAAGAACTTAGTTTAATACAAGACTTAGGATACAATGATTTAAATGTTTGTATGGCAAAAAATCAATACTCACTAAGTGATGATCCTAAACGTTTAGGAAGACCAACAGATTTTGAAGTAACTATTAAAGAACTAAGAATTTCTGCTGGCGCAGGCTTTGTTGTAGCGCTAACAGGAGATGTAATGACAATGCCAGGACTACCTAAAGTTCCAGCAGCAGAAAATATGGATA
This sequence comes from Erysipelotrichaceae bacterium UBA6182, assembly GCA_002422065.1. GTDB lineage: Bacteria > Bacillota_I > Bacilli_A > Erysipelotrichales > Erysipelotrichaceae > UBA6182. The sequence goes on from DITO01000254.1 coordinate 20,210, forward strand.
TTGATGAAAAAGGACATATAGTTGGGTTATTCTAATGGCATCAATCGCGTACATTTGTGATATAAAAATGATTGATTACCATCGTCTGTTTGGTCACCAAACAATGAATTTTTGGAGACTCACAAATGCTAAGCAATTTACAAAGTTCAAACAAGGAGATTACTTATTCTTTCTTGCAAAAGGTAGTGAACACCCTAAAACACGAGAAAAGGGATTGGTTGGTTATGGTAAACTTGTTACTACTACAACATGTAGTGTTTCAAAGATGTGGCGTTTGTATCAACATCTTAATGGATATGAAAATGAGGCAGATTTTAAAGAAGCTATAAAAAAAGCATCAAAACAAAACATACTTCCAAAGACATTAAATGGATTATTCCTTGATGAACTCGTTTTCTTTAATTCTCCTTTATATTTATCTGAAATTGATGAAACAGTGTCTCGAAACTTAGAAAGCTTCATGTATCTAGATAAAGAAGGAGTTTCTTTAACACTTAAAATATTAGATAAAGCAAAAGAAATAGGAATTAATTCCTGGCAGTTTGCAATTGATCACGACATGAATGAGTCAACATTTGAACTTGATTATATAGAGACATTATTATCTTATTTTGTTTTAGAACTATTTCATACTCAACCAACCTTACTTAAGCATCACAAGCAATTTATTGAATCACATCCACATTACAAACCTGTAAAGGAAGTTAAAACAGTCTATTTTCATAAAGATTCAAAGACTTGCATTATACCAATTTCGCCTTCAATTAAAGATGAACCTTTCTTTGCAATCTTAGGTAAAGCTAAATTGATTCAAACCTTATGTGAAGAAGCAAAGATACAGGTAAATATAAGTGTTTATTGTCAAGATTGGAATGCAAAACACCTAAAAGCATGTGAAAATCTAGGTTTATTACCAATAGTATTACAGGATAGCCTCTAGAGGCTATCCTGTTCTTTTAATAGGCGTTGAAATTTTGATTGTGAAGGATTATGTTTTATTCCCCAATCACTAAGCTGTTTAAGATAATGATCATAAGCATC
>DITO01000254.1:21330-42523 GCA_002422065.1 Erysipelotrichaceae bacterium UBA6182
GCGGTAAAGCGAAACGTATCATTCTTCTCTCGAATTCGAAGAACTCCTTGTTGCTTAGTAAAGACCATATCTTTTGTATCGTAATAGAAATTTGTTTGAAGTTGACCATTTTTAAAAACTCCTTGAGCTAACAAAGTGCTTGCGGCTTCACCACTTACAAATGTCTTGTATTCGATTTCAACTGTTTTTTCCATAACCACAACCTTCTATCGGTATGATACAATATCATCAGTTAAAAAGGAAGTAAATGCCATGCAACGGTTCTATATTGTCGAAAAAGAGGGGGTTTTATCAAAAAACCTTAGTCAAAAGATAAAGCAAACTCTTTTATCAGAAAATAAAGAAATTGATTCTAAAGACCCACAATGCGTAATAACAGTTGGTGGAGATGGAACGTTCTTACATGCAGTACATCAATTTAAACACTTGCGTGATGTTGTATTTGTAGGGTTACACACGGGAACTTTAGGGTTCTTTACAGACTATGAAGCAGAAGAAGTTGATACTCTAATCGATCACTTATTACACCAAGAACCAATCATAGAGAGTACTCATTTATTAGAAGCAAAAATCACTCATGACCAAAGTGTTACTACACTTGAAGCATTAAACGAAATTCGTGTTGAAAACATAGTAAGAACTCAAGAGATTAGTGTCTATATTAATCATGAAATGATGGAAGTGTTTAGAGGTAATGGATTATGTGTCAGTGGACAAGCGGGGTCTACTGCCTATAATCGATCACTTGGGGGAGCAATCATCACCCCAGGAGTTGATGTACTTCAACTCACAGAGATATCAGGAATACACCATAAAGCCTATCAATCCATTGGTTCACCACTAGTTTTATCAAAAGATGCAGTCATTACATTTATTTCAGATAACTTTGAAGGTGCAAAAATCGTTTACGATTATCATGTCTTAGATTTAGATAAAGTATCCATGGTTGAAATTAAGACAAGCACAAAAAAGGTCAATATGGCAAGATATCGACCTACATCATACATTAAACGGCTCCACTGCTTATTCTAGTGAGCTGTTTTATTTTTATTCTCACTACTCATATGAAAGATAACAGCAAGTGGAATCATATAAGACAATAAACTAGATCCCCCTGCAGAAATAAGAGGAAGTGTAATTCCTGTAATAGGAAACAATCCTACCACCATACCCATATTTTGAATTTGTTGGAAAAACAACATACCAAGCAATCCAGCAACCATATACTTTTCTTTTAGACCATCATAACTCAAAGCAACCAATAGTAGCTTTAAGTTAAACAGTAAACTTACGACCATCGTAATCCCAACACCAATCAAACCGTAATTCTTTGCGATAACCGCAAATATAAAGTCATTTTGAGGCTCTGCAAAAGAAAGTGCAATACTGGCGGTACCAAGTCCTGTTAAACCTGCAGAACCAATAGCCATTAGTGCAGTATAAAGTTGAGCTCCCCATGTTAAAATATATTTCTCAGGATGTAGCCATCCGTAAAAGCGAGTCAATTTATATGTGCCACCCATCAATCTTCCAAGAAGTTCAGGATTAGTTTCAAACATAAAAATGAATCCAGCTAAACCAATAAATGCCGTAAAACCACCGATAATAAGCCATTGAGGCTTTATTGATGACATTGCAAGCATCACAATAAGGGAAATAACAATAATTATAGGTATCCCTGTATCTGGTTGAAGAACTATGAGAATTAATGGAAGCCATAGAATTTTTGCGATTTTCAAGAACAATACCATGTCATCAGCATAACTCATTTTTAAGCGGTATTGTTGATGAGTATGAATAACCTCAGAAGCACGGATAATGAGTATGATCTTCATAAACTCACTAGGTTGGATAGTACCAACACCTGGAATCTGAATCCAAGCACGTGCACCATTAATAGGATAAATAAGCGGTAAATCGATATAAGTATCAAGAATTAATAATCCAAGTAACACAATAAGAATCCAATAAAATATATGAGACATCGAAAATAATCGATCCACTCCCATATAAATTAAGAAGCCTAGAGTAATAAATCCAAGTGCATACCACATTACTTGTTTAATGAGAAGATCTTGACCATTTACCCAAGAAGGAGTAAGTGGAATAGCGCCGTAAATAGCTATTACAGAAATAACAGCTAATGAAAGAATTAGAATCAAGAGCGTCCAATCTATTTTAAACGATCGAGATGTTTCATTTAGTCGTGTTGGTGTCATGGATACTCCTTTCTTTGATTGTCAGTCTTAGGTTTAAATGGTATCATAATCGCGAGGTATTTGCATGAAAAGATGGCACAGTTTATTTGATGGAATGAGCGCATCGCTCAAATACTATTTAATACTTACTTTAATTTATGGGATTGTAGGATCCTTTGCTATTCCAGTGATATCAAGTGTCATTCGCTTTGATACATTAAGATCAATAAGACTGTTTGAAATTACCCGTCTTGTTTTAGTGTTTTTAATTCAATTATTCCCATTTGTTGTACTTGTATCATTGGCACAAAGAAAACTTAAACATTCTGGTGCTGTTGTGGCTTCTATCATAAGTGGAGTCATCATATATTCAATGACATTATTTATTCCATTGTCTCGAATTACAAATCAGTATGCTTTTAATCTACTTAACTTAACACTAACATCCACTGATTTTGTGAGTCAACCAATCCAACTCGGATTAGTTATGACATTATTGTCTTATCAAATAGTTAAGCTTAGTATAAGTATCTCTAAGAGAAGAATCCCATATGGTTTTACAGGATTTATTGATAATGATACATGGGTTATACTATACACTATTATTCTAAGTGTTGTTATTGGTTATTTAGTAGCATTAGGTTGGCCATGGATGATTATGGCGTTTGAATCCATTATGCGTTTTATTGCTCAAGATATTACTAATCCTGTCAATATATTCATTTATAGTATGTTAGAACATATTCTAATCTTATTAAATCTGCAATCGATGCTTTATTCAAACTTTTGGTTTTCTACCTTTGGAGGCTCATGGATTAATCCTGCTGGAACCCTCATATTAGGAGATGTTAACATTTGGAATGCTCAGATTGCAAGTGGAATGATTCCTGCTGGGGTAGGTCGTTTTATGAGTGGATGGTATGTTATCCAAATGTTCATGATTCCTGCAGTTCTATGGGGTATTTACTTTCAGTTTAGTGATAAGTTTGACACCCGTCGCTATCGCAATATGTTTATAATCCTAACATTTGCATCTATACTAATTGGGTTTAGGTTACCTTTTGAATTATTCTTAGTTCTTGCAGCTCCATTACTCTATATCTTTTACGTCTTGGTAAGTTCAATGATATTTGCAGTTACATCAGCACTTAGTATTAGTCTTGGACCGATTTCATTTACACAACTAAACTTCTTATTACCAGGCAATGGATTACACACATTACTTTATCTAAGAGATCCTATACTAAGTGAGCGTGTTTGGCAACTCTTTGCTGTTGGGGGAGTTAGCTTTATTATCATGGCTTTTATTACACATAATTACTATAAATCGTTTGCTATGGATTTTATAACCGTTGGTAATAAGCAAAAAAGTGTGGAACACATCTTATTAACTATGGGTGGTTTAGATAACATTAAAATGGTTCATAGCACATTTTCTAAAGTTCATCTCCTTGCATATGATAAGACTAAAGTTGATTTTAATCGGGTTACTATTTACGGGGTTTCACGAATCATTGAGAATAAGAATGGATATATTCTTAATTTTGGTGGAGGCTCAGGAATGATTCGGAAAGAAATATTACAGTTGCTTATCACTCAAAAACAAAAAGAGCTTGATTTGAAATCAAATGAATCGTGAGTTACTCACGATTTTTTCTTGTTCATGATATAATCTTACCAATGAAAACAAGTGTTACACCAATGATGAAACAGTATCTAGAGATAAAAGAAAAGGCGAAAGATGCGCTTCTTTTTTATCGCTTAGGAGATTTTTATGAATGTTTTTTTGAAGATGCACACATAGTATCTAAACTGTGTGATCTTATATTAACGTCAAGATCTAAAGATGATGCTGACAAGATTCCTATGTGTGGAGTACCATACCATTCTGTTAATCCTTACATCTTAAAATGTTTACAAGCAGGTTATAAAGTAGCTATTGCTGAACAACTTGAAGATCCAAGTCTAGCTAAAGGAATTGTGAAAAGAGATATAGTAAGAATCCTAACCCCAGGTACTGTACTTGAAGATTTTCTTGATGAAAAAAACATGGTCACTATGGCGAGTATTCAAGACATTGGATTATCCTATGGATGTACATGGATTGAAGTTGCTAGTGGTACACTACGCTATATGGAAGTTGCGAAAGACGAAACTAATCTTTTATCATTTCTTCTAACTTATCATGTGAAGGAAGTGCTCGTCATTGATGAAGTAACTTATCTTACTGTGAGTAAACTTTCAAGTCATCATGAGATGCTTATTAATAAAATAGAAGTATTACACCATAGTGAGAGTGAGAATCTTGCTCCAATGCTTTCAGTCTTTAAAAGACAAGGACTAGAAGCGCTTTTAACTTATTTAAAAGAAATGAGAAAAGCACAATCTCTCTATATCTTGCCATGTGAAGTGATTGAACTCACAACAACCATGCGTTTAGACTATACTACTTTGACACACTTAGAACTGTTATGGAATCAAAAATCTAAATCCAACGATCTTACACTTTTAAGTTATCTTGATCGTTGTAAAACTGCGATGGGTTCACGTCAACTCAAAGATATGTTGACACATCTAAGTATGGATCAATCCATCATTGAACAACGTCTTGATCAAGTAGAAACACTTGTGAATGATTTTATGCTTAAAGAGCAAATTAGTGATGAGTTAAAGAAAATATACGATTTAGAGCGTATTATAACTAAGATAGCATATAAAACACTTATGCCAGTGGATGTTCTTAGACTTATTAGAACTCTTGAATCTACACAAAACATCCAAAAACTCATTCAAACACTTCCAGTGTTTAAATCTTTAGTTTTGGAGAACACTTTAGAGTCTTTGTCCTTAGAACTTAATGAGCAATTCAATTCTCAACCACCAATGACAACTAAGGAAGGCTATATCTTTAATAATGGGGTTTTTGAACGTCTTGATGAATATCGCTCATTATCAAAACAAGGGTCTTCATGGCTTCTTGATTTTGAAGCTAAAGAGCGTGAAAAGACACAAATAAAGACCTTAAAAGTAGGCTACAATAAAGTCTTTGGTTACTATATTGAGGTTTCAAAAGGACAATCCCACTTAGTAGGAGAGCAATTTGGTTACATTCGTAAGCAAACGTTGACTAATGCTGAGCGCTATATTTCAAGTGAACTAAAAGATAAAGAAGATGAATTGCTTAGTGCACAAGATAAGATGATTAAGTTTGAAGAGGCAATGTTTGAAGAAATCGTCATTAAGCTAAATGACTATGTTTCTCACCTTGCTTTAATGGTCAATATGATTAAGACGATGGATATTCTTGTAGCTTTTTCACAGATAAGTGAACAAAGTGGGTTTAGTCGTCCTAAATTTCATACCGATGATCATGTAAAGATTATTGATTCATTTCATCCTCTACTCAAAGAAGTTAAATCCGTTGATCAAGTAATTAAGAATAGTTGGATAGTTGAGCCTCAAAAACCAGTGTTTATCTTAACAGGACCAAACATGGGGGGTAAATCTACGTTCATGAGACAAATGGCGATTATGGTCATCTTAGCTCAAATGGGATGTTTTGTGAGTGCAAAGCATTATGAAGCTCCACTGTTTGATGCAATATTTACACGTATTGGTGCAAGTGATGATCTTATTAAAGGCGAATCAACCTTTATGGTAGAAATGAATGAAGCCAACGTTGCATTAAAACATGCAACCACAAGATCACTAATTTTATTTGATGAGATAGGACGTGGAACATCAACATATGATGGTATGGCTATTGCTCAAGCCATGATTGAATATATAACATCACATTTAAAATCTAAAACAATTTTCTCAACACATTATCATGAATTAACTGCACTAGAAACCATGATACCAAGTATCACTAACCTAGTAACACAAGTTAAAGAAACAAAAGATAGTATTGAATTCTTGTATCGTGTTGAACATGGGAAAGCTTTAAAGTCATATGGAATTAATGTCGCGAAGATTGCTCATCTTCCTAACTCTATCATTCAAAGAGCACAAACAATCTTAAAACAACTCGAAGAAAAACCTTCTATGATTCAGTCTTCATTGTCACTTGAGACTGTTAATCCCCATATAGAAGAAATGAAAGCTTACTTGAATATAATTCAAGTGATTGATGTTAATCAGCTCACACCACTTATGGCACTTTCTGTACTTGATGATCTTATCAAGAAGTCTAAAGAGGTAGACCATGAGTAAAATACATACATTAAGTGAGCAATTAACAAACATTATTGCGGCAGGTGAAGTTGTTGAAAGACCTATGGGTGTAGTAAAAGAACTTGTTGAAAACAGCATTGATGCACAAGCTACTACTATTGAAGTCATCATTACTCAAGGTGGACTTGAGAGTATTGTTGTGAATGATGATGGTCAAGGCATGGACCCTGAAGATGTTGCCCTAGCATTTAAACGTCATTCAACATCTAAGATTGAACATCAAGATGACTTACTAAGACTTGCAACCCATGGATTTAGAGGAGAAGCATTGCCATCTATTGCTTCAGTTTCATCATGCCTTTGTGTGACAAACAATGGCCAAGCAGCCACTAAGGCTCATATCTCATATGGAAAAACCATTGAAGTAGCACCTACATTTGCTTCTAAAGGAACTTCTATGAGAATTGAAGGATTGTTTATTAAAACACCTGCACGATTAAAACATATGAAAAGTATTCCTTATGAGAATGCACTTATACTAGATGTTATGCAGAAGTTTGCTTTATCTTATCCTCACATTGCATTTACTTGTATTATTGATGACAAAAAAGTCTTAGAAACAAGAGGATCACATCTCATGGATGTAGTCTATCGTATATATGGGAAAGACATTGCACAACATTGTGTTCCTTTTGAGGCAAACCATCAAGACTTTAAAGTAAGTGGAGTACTAGGTGCTCCGCATCTACACCGCTCATCACGAAAAGATATGGTTTTATTCACCAATTCACGTATGATTCGCAGTACTTCCATTACAAGAGCATTAATAGAGGGTTATGCACAGTTCATTCCTAAAGACCGCTATCCTTTCGCGGTGCTTTTTATCGATATGGATCAACAACTTCTTGATGTCAATGTTCATCCTTCTAAATGGGAAGTAAGAATCTCTAAAGAAAGAGAATTACAAGCATGGTTAACACATGTTATATATAGTGCACTTACTCAAGATACAGTAATAAAACCAGCCATCCTTGAACAAGTCTCTAAAACATACCATGAACCGATGACTATGATTGATGCAATTGATGAATCCATCTTTAATCAACCACTCAAAACATCAGTCACAGAGCCAAATATTGAATATCAAGTTAATACAACACAACCTAAGTCTTCAATGAAGGTTTTAGCACAACTTCATAAGAAGTATATTCTTGTGTCCAGTCATGAAGGACTTATGATCTTTGATCAACATGCAGCAATGGAGCGTATACGTTTTGAATGGTTTCAAAAACAGTTTAAAGAAACCCATCATATGTCACCATGTCTAGTCCCGATTGTTATTGAAGATCAAAAAGCTCTATTAATGAAAGATGAACTTATTCAAGCATTATCACTCATACATGTTGAAGTAGAGCAACTTCATGAACATGGGCTTGTTATAAGAGAACTACCTTCGTGGATGACTCATATTGATGAACAATCATTAATTATGGACATTGTGAGTCAATTAAGTGAGAAGTCTAAGTCTAAAGAAGAAATACTTCATAATCTTTTAGCTTCTTTAGCATGTCATTCAAGCATTAAGTTTAATGACTATTTATCATTCTCTGAAATGCAAAAGATTGTGGATGATGTCATGTCATGTGAACAACCATATCATTGCCCTCATGGTCGTCCAACGATGATGAAAATCACATTAGATACATTATTTAAGGAGTTTGGACGATGAGTAAAGTATGTGTCATTACAGGGTTAACTGCCACAGGTAAAAGTCAACTTGCTATAGATATTGCCAAGGAAACACAGGCCATTATTTTAAGTGTGGATAGTGTTGCTGTGTATCATGAACTACAAATCGCTTCAGCAGCACCTACTCTCCATCAACAACAAAACATTCCTCACTATGGAATCAATATGGTAAGTATTAAAGAAGGCATGGATGTAGCGCGTTTTCAAGCTTATGCGCTTAATGTTATTCAAGAGGCATTTATTAAGAATCAAAACGTTGTTTTAGTTGGAGGAAGTGGATTATATTTAAATGCTATTCTTTATGATTATGAGTTTAAGGAAGCTACTAATGTAACCAATAAATATGATGAATTTGATAATCAATCTCTTTACCAAATGATAGTTGATAAAGACCCTGAACAAGCCTTAAAGATTCATATCAATAATCGTAAGCGACTTATTCGTGCATTAACACTCATGGATGAAGTAGCTATGAGTAAAACAGATCATCTATCCCTTCAAACAAAACAACTTCGTTTTCCTTTGAAAATTGTTACATGTGATGTAAAAGATAGAAATCTTCATAGAACACTCATGAATCAACGAGTAGATCAAATGATCAAAGAGGGTTTACAAGAAGAAGTATTCAATGCTTCACAACATGTAGATTTCAATCATCCTGCCATGAGTGCTATAGGAGTTAAACAATGGGAACATGTTTTCAATCAATGCATGAGTATCGAATCTTGTATTCAACAAATCAAAACTAAAACTCACCAATTTGCGAAAAGACAACGCACATGGTTTAAACACCAACTGCAAAGTGAATGGTTATATGTGGATGATCCACAAAGTGTCCTAAATAAGAAAGAAGAGTGTATAGCATGGATGAACAATTCACAAGATTAGTTTTACTTTATGGAGAAGAAGCATTTAAACATCTTCAAACCATGAAAGCGATCGTGTTCGGGTGTGGAGGAGTTGGAGCTTCAGCATGTGAAGCTTTAATACGAAGTGGAGTAACACACGTTGCATTAGTCGACTTTGACGTTATTGCTGAATCTAATCTGAACCGCCAACTGCATACTAATAGATTCAATATCAATGAAAAGAAAATTGAAGCACTTAAAGATCGATGCCTAAGTATCAACCCACAAGCTACAATAGAAACCTATGATGTCTTTGTTGATGAAGCATTTTGTGAGAGAATCATTCAACACTATGATGTTGTTATTGATGCTTTAGATACAGTTAGTGCTAAAGAAGCCATTATTGTGCATGCAGTCAAAGCCAACAAAATCATCGTCTCAAGTATGGGTATGGGTAATCGCTTTGATCCTACACAAGTATCGCTAACAACCCTAAATAAGACCACCTATGATCCATTGGCTAAAGTATTACGCTATCGCTTAAGAAGAAGAGAGGTGTATGATAAGATACAAGTAGTATTCTCACGTGAAACACCAATTAAACAGGAACAACAAGTGAGTGATTCTACAGTTCGCAAACAAGCTCTTCCACCTGCTAGTGCAATCTTTGTCCCTGTCAGTGCTGGATTAGCAGCTGCATATAGTTGTATAGATCAATGGTTGAAAGGAGCCACTCTATGAAAGAAATCGTTGTTGCTGGGGGTTGTTTTTGGGGAGTAGAAGAATTTTATCGACGCGCTAAAGGCATCATATCAACACAAGTTGGTTATGCTCAAGGACATAAAGAAGATGCTACATATCAAGAAGTATGTGCATCCACAACCGGACATACCGAAGTTGTTAAACTAACCTATGATGAGTCCATTATTACTTTAGAGAAAGTATTAGAACTTCTCTTTAGAATCATTAATCCAACATCACTTAATCGTCAAGGAAATGATATTGGAACTCAATATCGTACAGGAGTCTATTACTTCTCACCAGAAGATAAAGAGGCTATATTAGAATACATTGCAGCTCAACAACCACGTTATGAAAAGAAGATTGTCGTGGAAGTAGAACCTGTGGGAGTATTTGTTAAGGCAGAAGATTATCATCAGTTATATCTAATTAAGAATCCTGGTGGCTACTGTCATGTAAATATGGGATTACTAAAACCTGAAGAAAAGAAGTAAACATTAAAAAAGGTTCCTTTTAAAGAAGTTCATTTACTGAACAGTTCTCTTAAAAAGAACCTTTTTTATATTAATATCCTTTAACTTTATGAAGAATACTTACTAAATCAAGATGAGTTAAGAAACGAGGCACAGGATATGTTGGATGAACTTCCTTTAGTGCACTCACAGCAATTGCATCAAAATCCTCATCTTTTAGTTGTTTGAAATGCTTAGGAATATTCATCGAAGCATTCATCGCTTCAATGTGTTCTATCAATGCTTGTGCTCCATCTGAGACGCTTAGCATTGATGTAGGGTTAATATAGTGTTTGTACCATTCATTGAGTTTTGGTTCAATGATAGGGCCATATGTACGTAATACGTGAGGTAAGACTACAGCATTCGCTACACCATGAGGAATGTGATAAAACGCTCCTAATTGATGTGCTAACCCATGCACATAGCCAACATAGGCTCGTGTAAATGATCTTCCCGCTAGAAATGATGCCCAAAGCATCTTTTCTTTATGATCAATATTTTGTGTAGTGTATGCGAGGGGGAGATGTTTAAAGATAATTTCTAATGCTTGTTGAGCATCTGAAATGGTTTGTTTTGTGTGGTTTTGATTGAGTAATGATTCAATGGCATGTGTTAAAGCATCCATGCCTGTAGAAGCTAGAATAGGAAGAGGCAATGAAGCAATGAGGGTTGGATCAAGAATAGCAGTGTGAGGAAATAATGCAGGATCTGAGATTGCAAATTTTTCTTTAGTGACTGGATCACTTAAAACACTAGCTACGGTTGTTTCTGAACCAGTACCTGCTGTAGTTGGTATGCATACACATGGTGGGATACGCTTAATTACTTTCAAAATACCTTTTAGTTTCTTTAAAGGTGTTTTTCTTACCATCTTTACACCAATTGCTTTAGCGCAGTCTATGACTGAACCTCCACCAATAGCAACAATCCATTCAATTGGGAACTGTTTAATTAGTGCATATCCTTCTTCAACATTCTCGAGTGTTGGATTAGGAACAACGCCATCATAGATCACAACGTTAATGTGGTGCTCTTCAAGTAGGTTAAGAAAAGGATCTATCATTTTCAATTGTCTTAATGATTGATCAGTCACAAGTAAGATAGACTTAATCTTGTGTTCGAGAAGGAGTTGAATTAATACTTTAGGACTTTCATGAGTTTGAATGACCTCAGGAAACTTCCATGGAATTACAAAAGAGAATCCATAGAGTACTTTTTGAATGATTCTATAACTTAATGTTTTAAACATATTAGGAATTTCCTTACTTTACGTGAATTTTAACATGGAGGGTAGTTATGTTAAAAGTAAAACAACTTTCAAAGAAATTCAAAAATCAGAAAGGAATCCATCAAATCTCATTTGAATGTTATCCATCTGAAGTCATGGGAATCATTGGAGATAATGGAAGTGGTAAAAGTACACTATTAAAATCATTAGCACTCATTAATCAAGTCGATCAAGGAGTTATTGAATTATTCAACAAAGAACTATGTCTTAATGATATTGGTTTTCTACCAGAACATAAGGCAATCATTGAAGATTTGAGTGGAAGAGAGTTTATTGAACTGTTTGGCCGTATGAGATTAGTTGAAGATCTTATTCTTGAAGAAACAATTAAAGATTTTGCGATTGCACTCAATGCTCATGAATGCCTAGATGTAAAGATAAAGACATTATCAAAAGGAAATAAACAGAAAATCCAAGTCATGGCAGCGTGTATTAGTAAGCCTGTATTGATTATCTTAGATGAACCTTTCTCTGGACTTGATGAGCAAAATAGTACACATATGAAGAATTTCATTCTAGAACTTAAGAAGAATAATCATATAATCCTCGTTTCATCACATCGAGTTGAAGATGTAGAGCAAGTATGTGATACGTTATGTTGGATAAAAGAGGGGAGACTAAGTGAAAAACAATCCGTTCACTACTTAAAGGAACAAAGTTCTACAATCCATGTCAAAGTCTCTCTAGATCCATTTCAACAATTTAAAGAAGAGAAAGGTATTGTAGATGTCTTTCATGAAGGACATGTTTCTATTTATACTTTTGAACAAGCAAATTTGGCTCATCAATTTATGAGGCATGTATTAAAACATCGAAGTATTCAGACAGTGAGTATTCATAATCAGGTATGTTTGCCATGATTTCCTATCTGTTATTTTCAATAAAAAGACGTTGGTTTTCATTTGGGTCATTGATTATCTTTAGTTTAGGTTTCTTTATTACATTAGCCTTAGTCTTTATGGATATGTGGTTTTTACAAAATCAAGTCATCACAATACAATGGCCACCACATCTAAGTACACATCTTGAAGCTTACGAATATTTTGAATTTACAGATAATGATGCCATGATCAATATATCATTTACACCACCTTCGCAGTACACAGTATATCCACATACCACTAATGTAAGTTCAGAAACACTTACCTCCCTTATTACTTATGCACATCAAAGATATGCTCTAGAGCAGTTTGATACTGAGACACAAAACCAGATTGTGGTGATGTTAGAACCCATGATTGAGACATCACAATCTACATCTTCAGTGCTTCCAATCATGATTATCAGTTTCTTATACTTCACTTTATTAGGTTTCAGTTCAAATTTATCTTCAGACATATTATCTGAGAAGCATAGCCAGGCATTACTCATGATATTAAGTACACTTAAAAGAAGAGAATATTTCTTGATGAAGGTTTACCAAAGTTGGATCAACATTTTTATTCAAAGTGTGCTTGTCTCATCATCAATACTTCTAGCAATTCTGCTTCGAGTAAATATGGATCAAGGGAAAGGACTTCTTTCATTCTTGTATGAACAACAATGGATTCCATTAAGATTTGAATCATTTTCTCAAATCATACGTATTCTTACTGATAATACTCAGTTCTCATTATCGATTGTATTTGCAGGAATTTCATTTGTGATCGGTCTAATGACTTGTATGTTGTTCCTGTTATGGATGAGTTTAAAGGCACAACGAAGTGAAGAACTAGCCAGTATTCAAACACCATACTATATCTTGATTGTCTTAATGTACTATGTGTCACTATGGATAAATGAACTTCAAGGATTCAGTCAAAGCGTCTCTTCATGGATTATTCATGTACCAATCTTATCAATGATCTTTCATCCACTTCAATTGGCAACAAGTTCAGTACCGATTCAAATCTCAGTCTTATCTATATTGATAGCCTTAAGTTTGCTCATATTTATCTTAAAAGGTTCATATAATGCATTTAAAACGCAATCAATATAAAAAAAGATGTGAGAATGTGAGAAAACTAACAAACTGTGTTGACATTGTGAATTACTGAACATATAATAGTCATTGAACAAGGAGGAATTTTCATGAAGAAGATTTTAATTTTAATTGCATTGACTCTTGTAACTCTTGCTACACTTTCAGGATGCGCACCTAAGCCTGTTGTATCTAAAGTTGGTACAGCTAGTGTTACTTCAGTACAACCTCGTGCAGCTACTGCTGAAGTTGCTGGACGTATTCGTGTAAACGTTACTACTGCTACTGTTATGTTAGATGCAGATGGTAAATTTGTAAGCGTCAATATTGACGTTGCACAAAATGATGGTACTTTCGGTGTAGATGGTGTTGTTGTTTCATCAACTGCTGCTCCTACTAAAAAAGAAAAAGGTGCTGCTTACGGAATGAAGACTGCATCAGAAATTGGTAAAGAATGGAATGAGCAAATCGCTTCTTTAGAAGCTTGGATGATTGGGAAAACTTTAGCTGAAGTTAAAGCATTACCATTAACTGATGGAAACATTGCTGATAGNNGTTGCTAAAGTTGGTGCTGAGTCAGTAACAACAATCCAACCTCGTGCTGCTACTGCTGAAGTTGCTGGACGTATTCGTGTTAACACAACATTAGTTGGTGTTGCATTAGACAAAGATGGTAAAGTTTTACATGTATTCATCGACGTTGCTCAAAACGACGGAACTTTCGGTGTAGATGGTACAATTGTTTCAGCAACTGCTGCTGCTACTAAAAAAGAAAAAGGTGCTGCTTACGGCATGAAGACTGCTTCTGAAATCGGTAAAGAATGGAACGAGCAAATCGCTTCTTTAGAAGCTTGGATGCTTGGAAAAACTTTAACTGAAGTTAAAGCATTACCTTTAACTGATGGAAACATTGCTGATAGCGAAGATTTAAGATCTGAAGTTTCAGTAACTGTTACTGATTACTTAGCTGCATTCGAAAAAGCTTATAACGCTGCTAAATAATTAAAGATTAATTAAAAAAATAAAGAAGCATCCAATCAAGGACGCTTCTTTTTTAATGTCTTCATATCATAGGATTTCTCAACACTTCGAAGTTTTTCAACATTCTCTATGATAGTTTTTTCGAAAGCAGAAGGATTCTTAACACTATAGAACTTAACATCTTTGATACTTTGTGGTAAATATCCTATATGAATCCACAGATCACTTCGTGAGTAATCATAACGCTGTGCTTCAGGTAATTTTACGGGTGTTAAGATAAGATACTCAGGAATCTGATGAGACTCATTCTTTATTAAGGATAAAGCACTATCAATAGCCATATTTGCAGATTTTGATTTGATACTACTTGCACATTCAATCACTGCATTAGCAAGTATAATACGTGCTTCTGGAAGTCCAATTCTTAGTGCAGAATCACAAGCTAACACCACTCTCGCCACAAGTGGCGGATTAGCTAATCCAACATCCTCATAAGCAATCACAATAAGTCTTCGTGTAATAGATTCCAAATCATTTAACATGATAAGTCGACCTAAGTAATAAATGGATGCATCCACATCACTTCCACGAATCGACTTTTGAAAAGCACTTAATAAATCATAATGACCATCATCATCCTTAAATCCAACCTGCATTGCTTCGATGAGAACCTGATCAACTGTTTCAATTCGTATATGAGATTCTATAAACGAACATAACTCTAAAGTATTCAGCGCTAAGCGAACATCAAATCCAGTTCGTTTTGCAATAGTTAGTATTGCATCTTCATCAGCCGTAATACCTTTAAGTCCTAAAGGATGATTTAATGCTCGTTTCAACATCACCACAATATCATCTTGTTCAATCGGTTTAAACGGAATAAGATGACAACGAGATCGTATTGCAGGATTAATCGAAAATAATGGATTAGCGGTTGTACAACCAATAAGCGTTATTACCCCATTCTCTAGGTATGGAAGTAAGTGATCTTGTTTATCTTTATTCATTCGATGAACTTCATCCATAATCAAGACAAAACCATTCGTCTGTTTTGCCTTATCAATAATGTCATCAAGTTGCTTCTTATTATTAATTGCTGCATTAAATACATCATAAGGACGATGTAGTTCTGCTGTCATCGCAAGTGCTGCAGTAGTTTTACCAACTCCACTAGGTCCATAAAAGATTAAAGAAGGAAGCTTATTATCTTCAATTAGTTTTCTAATCAAACCACGCTCTGAAAAAAGATGGGATTGACCCACACAGTCATCAATAGTTTGTGGTCTTAACCGATGTGCTAAAGGTTCGCTCATAAGGTGCTCCTCCTCTATTTTATCAGAGTGTAAAGCATGATAGAATAAAACTGAGGAAAAGATATGAAAATCATTGTTCAAAGAGTTTTAGAAGCATTTGTTAAAGTAGAAGAGAACGTGGTTTCTCATATTGATCAAGGGTACTGCTTATTTGTAGGGATATGTAAGAACGATACATTAGCTACAATGGATTTAATGGCAAAGAAAGTATCAAAACTAAGAATCTTTGAAGATGAACAAGGCAAAATGAGTCACGATATTCATTCCACGACCAAAGAAGTCCTTAGTATTTCACAGTTCACCCTTTGTGCAGAGACTAGAAAAGGAAACCGTCCTAGCTTTACTAATGCTATGAATGCTCAAGATGCAAAGAAGAATTTTGATTACTTCAACCAAGCTCTAGAATCACATGGATTAATTGTTAAACAAGGAATATTTCAAGCAGAGATGAAAGTACATCTCATTAATGATGGACCACTCACCATCATCCTGGAGGAAAACCATGACACTCATTCTTAATGGAGTAGCAGCTTCACAAGCAATTAAAGAGCAAATCAAACAATCAGTTGCACAAGAACGTGAAAAACCACATTTAGTGGTTGTATTAGTTGGACAAGATCCCGCGAGTGAAGTCTATGTTAAAAACAAAGAGAAGTCATGTCATGAAGTTGGATTCATGTCCACTGTTAAACGCTATGAACCTACAATTACGCAAGAAGCGCTCTTTAAAGAATTAAGTAAACTCAATAATGATGATGATGTTCATGGTATTATTGTACAGCTACCGTTACCAAAACATATTAATGCTAATGATATTATTGATCATATTGCACCCAATAAAGATGTCGATGGATTTCACCCTTTAAATGTTGGTAACTTACATCGAGGACAATCAGGTTTTGTGAGTGCAACCCCACTAGGAATTTTAAGACTCTTAGAGTTCTATAGTGTTGATATCGTATCAAAGCATGTGGTTGTGGTGGGACGCTCAAATATCGTTGGAAAACCCATTGCAGCCTTATTATTAAATGCTAATGCAACCGTTACAGTGACACATAGTAAAACTAAAGATCTTATGAATCACACTCGACAAGCAGATATTCTTATTGTTGCGGCAGGAATCAAACAAATGATTAATGAAGAACATGTCAAAGAAGGTGTTATCATTGTCGATGTTGGTATACATCGCAATGATGATGGAACTCTTTGTGGTGATGTTCATCCAAGTGCATATGATAAAGCCTCTGCTTATTCACCAGTACCAAAAGGTGTTGGGCCAATGACCATAGCAGCACTTCTCTTAAATACATTACAAGCATTTCAAGAAAGAGGACGATAAAATGCAATATCAATTACACGACATCGTTCAATTAAAGAAAGATCATCCATGCAAAAAATCATCTTTTTGGGAAATAACTCGCATGGGAGTCGATATTAAGTTAAAATGTCTAGGGTGTGGAACAAGTGTGATGCTTGAACGCATCGATTTTGATAAAAGATTAAAGAAAATAATACAAAAAGCAGACCAAACTCAGTAAGGAAAAGATGTTATGTCACTCACAGCAGGTATTGTAGGACTTCCCAATGTAGGAAAGTCTACTCTTTTTAACGCCATTACGCGCTCACAAGTTGAAGCAGCGAACTATCCATTTGCTACTATTGATAAAAATGTTGGTGTGGTCGAAGTACCAGATCAACGTTTGTATGATTTAGCTGCTCTTTTTAATCCAAAGAAAATTATTCCAACAACCTTTGAATTCACAGATATTGCAGGTCTTGTGAAAGGTGCAGCATCTGGAGAAGGACTAGGAAACAAGTTTTTATCTCACATTCGTGAAGTGGATGCCATTGTTCATGTTGTAAGATGTTTTAAGAACGATGATGTTATTCATGTCGAAGGAAGTGTAGATCCTATCCGTGATATTGAAATCATTGATGTTGAATTAGCATTAGCCGATTTAAGCAGTGTACAAAGCAGAATAAACAAAGTAGCACGTATGGCTAAATCAAATGACAAGGTTGCAATAGCTGAACATGATGTTCTTCAAAAATGTGTTCAACCTCTTAATGAAGGCAAACGTATCTATGCTTTAGACTTCACTCAAGAAGAAAAAGAAATTCTAAAAGGATTTCACTTGCTAACAAATAAACCAGTAATTTATGTTGCTAACTTAGCAGAACAAGAAATAGCACACCCAGAGCAAAACGTGTACTATCAAGCAGTAGTTAATTATGCAAAAGAACATCAAGCGTTAGTTATTCCTATTTCAGCCAAAATAGAAGAAGAAATATCACTACTTGAAGATGATGAGAAAGCAATGTTCTTAGAGGAGTTAGGTATTAGCCAATCAGGACTAGATCAAATCATTGTTGCTTCCTATGACATTCTAAACTTAAAAACATACTTTACAGCAGGACCACAAGAAGTAAGAGCATGGACCTTCACTTCAGGAATGAAAGCTCCAGAATGTGCAGGTATTATCCATACAGATTTTGAAAAAGGTTTCATTAGAGCTGAAGCTTATCAATTTCAAGATATTATGGTCTATAAAACCGAAGCAGCACTTAAAGATGCAGGTAAACTTCGTGTTGAAGGAAAAGCTTATGAAGTTAAAGATGGTGATGTATTACACTTCAGATTTAACGTATAGTCGATAAATATTTATAATTTTGGTATAATAGAGTAAATATAGGAGGTGTTTTATGAAACTAGTACTCGCCATTGTCTCAAATGATGATGCATCCAATGTATCCACAGCATTAACCAAAGAGAATTTCTCAGTAACACGTTTAGCAACCACTGGGGGGTTTTTAAGAGCAGGGAACACCACCTTGATTGTTGGATGTGAAGACGATTTAGTCGAAAAAGCAATTGAGCTTATTGGTCAAGAATCAAAACGACGTACAGAAATTGTTCCTTCGACCGCTTCATATGATATTGGTCGCTATGCTTCCTTTCCAGTTGAAGTGCAAGTTGGTGGGGCAACCATCTTCGTATTAGATGTCGCCCAATTTATAAAAATATAGTTTAAACTGCCTAACATAGCGTTAGGCTTTTTTTTATTTCTCAAAATAAGGTCTATCTTTTGATATTTTATGAATATGTTTGTATAATAAATCTAGTAACAAACAATAAGGATCATTATATGGAACAAAAACGAGTGAGAATAGGAATCACTACTTTTGGAGAATTGACGTTCATTAACGAATGTGAGATTTTTAGAGTAGATGGATATCTAACAAAGAATGTTCGCTATTTACTTGAACTTCTTATTTATTATCGAATGACACCTCTCTCGAAAGCTCAAATCATTGATTTACTATGGTCAGGAAGTCACAATCCAGAAAGTGCTTTAAAGTTTACAGTTCATCGCTTAAGACAGGCACTCAAAGATATTCCTCTATTTGAAGAAACGTCATTGATTGTCACAACAAAACAAGGATATGATTTAAACCCTGAGTTTGACTATGATATTGACTTTGAAGAAGTTGATAACCTTTGGAAGCAAATTCAATTTCCAGATAAGCTTGAAAAGGAAAAGAAGAAGCAAATCTTATCTCTTGTTACTAAGGTAAATAAACCATTTCTAACCTCGAGCAGTTCACTTTTGTGGACAGTACCAATTCGTGAGTATTACACTAATATATATAATCAAACCATGCTTATGCTATTGAAATCGACTGAAGCTCAACATAAATATCAAGATCTCATTCAATATGCACAAAGAGGTATCATCTTTGATCGATTCAACGAAGACTTTCATTATTATCATATTCTAGGTCTTATCTATGATCGCCAAATAAGACAAGCTATTGAAGCTTATGAAAAGACCAGAGAATTGTTCTTTAATGAACTCAAGGTTGATCTTTCACCTAAGACAAAGGAATTATTTAAATTACTTCTTTCAAAAGATGAGATGAATTTCGTTAAGATGGCAGATTTAGTATTAAATCTTAATGATAACTCTCCTATCGATGGTGCATTCTATTGTGAGTATGAAGTATTCAAGAGAATATATCAAAATCAAATGCGTGCCCAAGTAAGAAGTCGAGAACTTATTTGTCTAGTAATCCTAGAGTTAAGAAACACTCAAGCCGAATACGATATGAGTAAGGCTATGGAGAAACTTAAAAAAGCAATTGATCATGGTTTAAGAGGTTCAGATGTATATTCTCGGATTAATTCTTTACAGTTTGTAATGTTACTTCCATGTAAAACAAAAGATAATGGCTACACCATTATCGAGAGAATACAACGTCAGTTTCATAAAACAATAAGTCGTGATTTGGTTAAGTTGTACAGCTATATGAATGTAATGGAAAACGTTCAACAAAGTTTTGAATAAATTTTATCTTATAAGAGGAATATAACCGTTTTCTAACCATGGTAATGCATAATATGGATAATACTAGAATATTATTTTGAAATGATGGAGTAATATCCCATCACAATCACATAAGAATATTGGCAAACTACACGAAAGTGTATGGCGCAAAGTCAGACGTCTAAGGTGAAAACACTACGATGGGTCAACTGCATAATCAAATTATGTGGTTGACCTTTTTCCTTAAAGGAGGGAAGCATATGAAGAAAATTTATCACAAACTTCTATCCACGATTGTGTCGGTTATGCTAATCATCACGGCATCGTTTGTGCCGGAGTTATTTAATTTTAGCACAGCCAATGCAGCAATCGGGACCTATCAAGCAGATTCTGGGGTGTATGATTTAATAGGTGTATCTACAAACAATCACACAGATGCACATTACTTATGGGAGCATGCAGGAATAATCTATGTCGCGATTTCAGTACATAAAGCTGAAAACCAAATAAATGACATAATTATCGATGGGACAATTGCTGAGTTCAAGCACTTTATACCAGAGGTTACAAACCTATACATAACAGATTCAGTAAGTGGAAACATATTATTGAACGAAAGTGTTTCTGGGAAGGTCAGTTCAGGTTATAACTGGGTAATTGCAGGAATTACAAGATCAAGTGTACCAACAAGCATTATTTTAACAGTTAATGTCACTGGACAAGGACATACTCTTAGTAATATTACTTACACTGTCAGTGGTGCACTAGATGTTTATCACGAATATCCACCTACGCCTGCTGTTTTAGATGATGAACAGTCGATTGGAAGTAATACATTGGGTGGAATAGCTCCAGGGACTTATACTTTCAATCCAAATCCTACATTGGGGTTTGAATATGCTAGTGTTGAACTTGAAATTGACGATGTTATAGTTGGAACAGCTGTATTAGGAACAGCATCTTCATTCCCAATTGCAGATGGTGTCATTAATGTAAGTAGTAGTGGTGTCATTAGTCTAGTTCTAAATCAAGCTTCGGCTAAAAAATATGACTTCACTTTCTCTTATCAACCGATTGTTTACGATTTCACCTTTAATCC
>DITO01000289.1 GCA_002422065.1 Erysipelotrichaceae bacterium UBA6182
GATTTCTTTAGGAAGTGAACTTAGTTTTGCTATGGAAAGAGCAGTGACTGTAATTATCATATCTTGTCCTCACGCACTAGGCCTTGCAATTCCACTTGTGACAGCTGTCTCTACAAGTCTTGGAGCAAAAAGAGGTTTACTTATACGAGATAGAAATGCTTTTGAAAATGCACGTAAGATTAATTCTGTTGTATTTGATAAAACAGGAACTTTAACAAAAGGTGAGTTTGGTATCACTGATATTAAAACAATCGATATTTCAGAAGATGAACTACTTACTATTGCTTATTCTTTAGAATCAAATTCAGAACATCCTATTGCGAATGGTATTGTGAATGAAAGTAAGAAAAGAAATCTTGAGTTAAAAGAAGTAAGTGACTTTCAAAATATCACTGGTAAAGGACTAGAAGCAAAACTTGATAATAAGAAAATCATGCTTGTAAGTCCAGGATATATGAGAAATAATGAAATCGAATATGATGAAAAGTATTATGAAGAGTTAGCACAACAAGGAAAGACTGTAGTCTTTGTACTGGTAGATTATAAGCTCATTGGATACATTGCCTTAACTGACATTATTAGAGATACAGCTGAGGAAGCTATTAATACGTTAAGGTCTATGGGCATAGAATCCATTATGTTAACCGGGGACAATCAGAAAGTGGCATCTTATGTCGGTGAGAAACTAAAGATTGATACCATTATAGCGGAAGTATTACCTCAAGAAAAATCAGCGAAAATTGAAGAACTTATTAATAAAGGTAAAATTGTAGCAATGACAGGAGATGGGATTAATGATGCGCCTTCGCTAGCAAGAGCAAATCTTGGTATTGCGATTGGAGCAGGGACAGACGTTGCGATTGAAACGGCAGATATAATTTTAGTCAAGAGTAATCCACTCGATGTGGTTAGTATTATTAAACTATCAAAGGCAACGTATAGAAAGATGGTACAAAACTTAATATGGGCTACAGGGTATAATCTGATCGCACTTCCACTTGCAGCAGGGATACTTTATAACCAAGGAATAGTGATAAGTCCAGCAATTGGTGCAGGATTAATGTCTTTAAGCACTATAATTGTTGCTATTAACGCAAGATTGTTAAGAATAGATTAAGACTATATTAATCTTAAGCATTAGAATATTCGACATGATTCCAAATCAAATCGTGCAATGAGGTATAAAGATGAGAAGTAAACTGATTGTTGGTAGTGTTATTGGCATAGTAACTATTATGGTAGTTATTTTTGCAATTAACTTCTACAATCTTCTGAATAGTCCAAAATTGATTGATTTTAACCCACAAGTTAGCAACAGGGCTTTGCCGATACCGAACTTATTAGCACCTTTTAAAACTGATGGAAATACATCGGAGTATGAAATTATAGTTCAAGCAGGGACAACCAACTTCATTGGAGATATGCAAACTCCAACTATGGGGTACAATGGTAGTTTTCTAGGTCCAGTTATAAAAGTAAATAGAGGTGAAGAAATCCGAATGCATGTAAACAATGAATTACAGGTTGAAACATCTGTTCATTGGCATGGTTTGGAGGTAGAGGGAGCAAGCGATGGAGGTCCTCATCAAGTTCTTTCTGCAGGATTACTTTGGGAACCGGTTTTTACCATTAACCAACCAGCCTCAACCTTATGGTTTCATCCACATGTGATTGGGACTACTGCGACACAAGTGTATTATGGTTTAGCAGGATTGATTATTGTAGAAGATGAAAATTCAAAGTCTCTTAATCTACCTAATGATTATGGTGTTAATGATATTCCTTTAATTATTCAAGATAGAAGTTTTAACAAGGATGGTTCTTTTAAATATAATGACAATATGATGGATGGTGTAGTGGGTGATTATATTCTAGTGAATGGAGCAATTACACCTTATTTAGATGTTAAGCAAACTAAAATGCGATTTAGAATTTTGAATGGTGCAAATGCAAGCAACTTTACTTTGAGGCTTAATGATGAAGATCATTTTCATCAGATAGCTTCAGATGGAGGTTTACTTGAGAGAGCACTTTTAAGTCGATCTTTATTCATTTCTCCAGGTGAAAGAGCAGAGATTATTGTTGATTTTTCAAAGTATAAAAAAGGTGATGTCGTAAAATTAACAAGTGATAATGATTTGGTTATGACTTTTAGAGTTGGATCAGAAATAATTGATAACACAGTGATTCCAGATGTTTTAGCAACTATTGAAAAGTTGGATGTAAATCAAGTGACTGCAGTTAAAACAATTGAACTTGATGGTATGGGTCACATGGTGTCACTAAATGGTCTACAATTTGATATGCATAGAATAGATGATAATGTTTCATTAGGTGCTGTTGAGATTTGGGATATAACTTCATTAAGATCGATGATGATGAGTAGTCCAGGACACCCATTTCACATTCATGGAACACAATTTCAAGTGCTTAGTCGAAATGGTAATGAACCAAGAGAAAATGAAAAAGGATGGAAAGACACTGTTTTTGTTCGCTCAGGTGAAACAGTAAGAATCATTGTACAATTTAAGTATAAAGGGATATTCATGTATCATTGTCATATCTTAGAACATGAAGAAGCTGGGATGATGGGGCAATTAAAGGTTGAATAATTAAGTTTAATATATAGTTTTGTGTAGGTTAGCTTTTTAAGGTATAGATCAATATATGGTGTTGATCAAGATAATTCATGATCTTAAGAGTTATCGTAGGCATGATTTTGGTGATCTATTTAAAAAAAGATGACTTATTTTGCGCTATAATTATTGATATAAAGAAATCGGAAACTTAATACATGAAACTATCCAATGAGCAGTTAAAGAAAATTTACTATGGAGCATATAGCTTTTATGAAGAATCTAATGGATACTTGCAATCATTTCATTACACTCAACAACAGATGAGGTACTTAGAAGAGTATACTGAGTTTTGGTTTGACAGAAATAGAGCATCCAATGGAAAGACACTTGAGTTTATTACAAGTGCTACACAGTTCTCTGTTGATTACAAAATTGCTTGGATAGGATCGGAAGATACAATTGAACTTGCCATTGATGGTTTAATCACTAAGATTATATATATAAAGGATTTACAACAAGAAGGTAGGTTATCCTTTAACATACCTGAGTATGAAAAGAAAATTACTCTCTACTTATCTACTGACGTAATCATTTTAATACGAAATCTAGAGATTAATGCAGAGTATTTCCCAGTGCATAAGAGCGAAAAGGTTTTATGGATGGGGGACTCTATTACACAAGGTTATGGTTCGTTTCGATCAGCACATACCTATGTAAGTGTGGCTAATCGCTACCTTAATTATGATTTAATCAATCAAGGACTTGGTGGATTTATTTATGATAAAAACATCCTTGTGAAAATGGAAGGATATGTTCCTGATAAGATTATTGTTTCGCTTGGTTCTAATCAATATCAAACAGAAAGCATGAAAGATATTGAAGAATACTATGATAGATTATCTGAAATTTATCACGGTATTCCTGTTCTTTGCATAACGCCGATTTGGAGAGGTGATTCATTAGAAAAGATTCATGTACTTAAAGAGTTTGGTCAAAAAGTGAAGACTATTTGTGCACAGTATCCTAATATTACAATCATTGATGGATTTAAATTAGTACCACATGCATCTGAATACTTCATTGATGAGGTTCATCCTAATGCTCTTGGCATGGAAATGTATGGTAGAAACCTTGTTTTAGAAATAGAGGAAACAGGATTTTAGCATTCAAACTATAATACTCAATGCTACTTAAGTTTTTTCAAATGAAGGATATCATTCTCTTTCAAAAAGAAGTAATTAAAGATAAACTATGAATTTACTTGAAGAGATACAAACTAAAATTAAAAGAAAGAACCAGATTCTATTGACTCAAGATAGTGCTTTTTTAGCTGATTTAAGAGATTTAATAGAACTTGAAAATCATAAGACTTTAATCTTATGGGCACTAGAATTTGCTGAAGAGTCGGTTAAGATATTAGTAGATCGTTATCCTAATGAACATCGATTTGAGTTAGCTGTGCATTTAGTTAGAGACTGGGCTGAAGGAAAAGTGAAAATGGATGTAGCAAAACATGCCATATTACAAGTGCATGCATTTACTAAAGAGATAACCAGTCTTGAGGATAAAGCCTTATGCCATGCTATTGGACAAGCTTGTAGTGTTGTTCACACAAGAAAACATGCACTAGGGTTTCCTATCTATGATTTGACAGCAATCATTAGACACTATGGATTACCTAAGTGTGAGGAGTTCTTGGTCAATCGTAAGCAACACTACATTGATCGAATCTACTATTGGAGCGAACATTACACAGATGAAAACTATCAATGGGCAGATTTCTTATTAAAAAGATAAAACAAATATCTATTGTTTTAAACAATTGTTTAAAATCATTAACAAGCTATACAAGAAGTAAGAGGAGGATAAACATGAACATTAGAAGGTATTGCAAAGATGAGGAAACTCTTCTTTTTGACCTAATCATTGAAGAAGGAGCAGAATGGAGTGATTATCATAGCCTAGAAGGTCGTGATAAATATATTAAGGCAATAGAATCAAGTATTGTGTATATTGCGTTAGAAAATGAAATGATATGTGGATATATTCGATGTCGAGAAGATGATGGATTTGGTGTCTATATTTATGATCTACTTGTAAGAAAATCATTTAGGGGACAAGATTTAGGTAAACTTATTATAGACAAACTTTGTCAAGATTATCCTAATCAACCTATTTATGTAATGAGTGACATTGATCCATACTATGAAAAACTTGGATATCAAAAAGAGGGTTCAATATTTAGAGTTAAATTGTAAATGTAATAGAAGTAATTGAGATTAAATATGAGAGAATAAGCATTTAGAGAGCATATGGAAAGTATTATGAGATATTTTACAAAGAGGGGTGTGACTTACATCACTTAATAAACTTACATGAGGGTCTATAGGATCATGAAGAATCTAGAGAACTAAATGAAAGGATTTATCTGCGTCTTGGACAAACAAAAAAAGACTTTCTTATACAAGCAAGTGAACTTTATGATTTGATCCTCGTGCATTATTAAAGAGAGATGAAGCGGTTTTCGTTCATACTGATATGATTCTTCTAATGAATTGATTCAAGAAAAAGACACTATCATTCACTCAAGTGTTTAGCTCAAGCGTTTAAACAAGATTCTTGACACTACCCCGTTATTTGTTATGATGATATTAATGAAGAATATTTGGCCTTATTTGATGTTTGATAACGTATTTAGTCTATGGAGTCTAAGATAGTATATTCAGATAAAAGGGGGTTGCTATGAAAAACAGCCTTAATTGGATTGATAGAATAAATAAGCAACTTAGAAACTTACTTGTTGAATCAAAGGATGATAATGTCATCAATATTCAATATTGGAAGCAGAGAAATTTCTTATTGGCTACTATCGTTTACCTATTTGGTGGTGTTCCATTAATGTTAATTGGTGCCTTCTTATTTTATCTTGATGGATATATAGTATATGCGCTTGTTCAGACAATATTTTCACTAATTACTGCCATCATATTAATTCAAAAAAGAAATAGTGAGCAACTACGATCCTTTGTTTTACTTTTGTATTTAATGTTTGTAAGTTTTGCGGTTATTTTCTTTGCTTCATATATCAGTGCAGGGATGATTCTTTTACTAGCAACTATCTTTCTTGGGTCATTGCTATTAAATGAAAGTGAGTTAAAGCAATTTCTTTCCTTGAATCTTTTAATTTCACTTATCATTACACTGTTTTTGTATTCTGGATTATTTGACTCACTACCAATTTTTTCATATAAGCGAATATGGATGTTTCATTTATTAATTACGCAGACAACAGGAGTAGGATTTTCTTTAATAGTTTTAAATATGCATAAAAGTATTGATATTGCATACCAAAAAATGGTTGAATCTTTTCATATTAGCGAATTGAATAAACAGCGCTTTCAATCATCTATAGACAACTCACCAGTACCTACCATTATATACAACACAAATGGTGAAATAGTTTCACATAACCCGGCTTGGGAAAGAATAACAGGCTTTACGAAATATGATGTACAAACAGTTGAACATTGGTTAAAAAGATCATTAACTTCTGATCAAGCAGGCTTAAGTCATTTATTGAATCAACTTATTTCCACAAAAGAAAATCATTTTAATGGAATTATATCGTTTAAAACTAGTTATGATAAGGACGTATCATTAGCCATTTATACTTCAAATATTGGTGGAGATGAAGAGGGAAATACGTTACTTCTAACTGTTGGGATTGATTTAACCGAGCAGTTAAAACACGAAAAAATTTCAAATTCAATTTTGGAAACTTCAAAAGATGCTTTTTTCTTATTAAATGTTGAAGGACTAATACTAAATGTTAATGACACCGCTAGTGCTATGTTTGGGCATGAGCGAGAAAACTTAATAGGCTCAAACATCAAATCATTTGATTCAAAAAATCAACATTTCCTAACTGAGCAGTTAAAATTAGTAAGAGAAAAAGGATATCATCGATTTGAAACAACACATAAACGACGTGATGGTCAAATTATCGATATGGATGTGTCGGCAAATATTATTCAAACTAATGATGAATATATTTATTTGTTCATTCGAGATGTAAGTGAAAAAAATCGTCAGATTCAAGAAATCCTACATGTTTCAACACATGACTCTCTCACGAATAAATACAACAGACATTATATCCAGTCTTACTTAAGTAGTTTAACTTATGGGGAATATCCATGTTCAATTATGTTTTTTGATATTAATGGAATTAAATTTGTTAATGATTCTTTAGGATATGAATTTGGTGATCATCTTATTAAGGATTTTTCTAATTTGTTAAGTAATTCCATTCGTGCAGATGATGTTCTCGCGCGAACTGGAGCAAGTGAGTTTATGATCTATGTTCATCAATCTTCACAAGAAGTAGTTAACGAAATTTTAGAAAGTGTTCAAGCAAAAATTGAAAATTATAATGCTACTACTTTAGAACAGTTAAAACATCTCAATATTAGTTATGGATATGCTCATAATCATCGTGCTAATAACATGATTGAATTACAATACAAGGCGCAACAGCATTTAACAAATAATAAACTTTCAGAGAAACGTAGTTTACGCAATTCATTATTAAACTCAATTGTTACTACATTAGCTGAGAAAAGCCATGAAACAAAAGAGCATGCATCACGCTTAAGCGATTTGAGTGTTGCTATGGGTAAAAAACTTAACATGGCTGAACATCATATTAGTGAATTGAAGATTTTAGCAATACTTCATGATATTGGAAAAATTGGAATTCCAGAGAGTATCTTGAATAAACCTAGCTCACTATCTCAAGAAGAATGGGAAATTATGAAAAAGCATCCAGAAATTGGATATCGAATTGCATTAGCTTCAGGTGAGCTTGAACATGTAGCAAACTATATCTTGTATCATCATGAACGATGGGATGGACATGGATATCCTAAAGGACTAAAAGAAGAAGAAATTCCACTCCCTTCCCGTATTATCGCGATTGTTGATACTTATGATGCGATGACCTCAGATCGAGTATATCGTAAAAAACTACCGCACGATGTTGCGATTGAGGAACTTCGCAAGCATGCGAATTCTCAGTTTGATGCTCAGTTAGTTAAAATATTCGTAGAGATTGTAGAAGATTATCTTAAAGATAAACCAAACAACTAATCGAGTTTACGATCAAGTATGAGAGATATTTTGCTAATAATATAGATTTAAATAGATTACGGTATAAAAAATCATTTAGTAAAATGTCAATGTCATTTCATGATATTGACATTTTAATGTAACAACACAGAAAATATTAATAAGAAAGTAGTATTATTGAACATAGAGTGGTATATTAATACATATGTGTACCAGCAAAAATTAAACGTTCAGTAATTTGATTTCTCTAATTAAAAAGTTACAAAGTGATAATCTTAAAACGTTCAATTGACAAAAGCAAACTTATCGCAAGGTAGGGACGCAAAGCTAAAGGGTCTTTTTTTATAAGAGACAGCCAGTTACCATTGGAGGTTTTTTCTTTTGATTGATGTCTAAAGGAGCGAACTAAGATGAGTATGAGATTTAAGATTCTACTAACCGTTTTACCAGTAATGATCATTAGCATAATATTGTTGAATATGTCCTTTGGACTATTTTTTCAAGGGTTCATAAAATCAAGTGAAGCGGATCGAGTTTATGTGGCAGCTTCATCAATTACAGCATACTTAACAGAAATATCGACTAGCTATATGGGGACTGTTAATGATTGGGCTCATTGGGATGATACATATGATTTCATGGAAAATCATACTGAAGATTATGTGAAGTACAATCTTACAACAAGTGCTTTAAAAGCAATCAATAGTAACTTCATGTTGTTTGTTAAACCTGATAGTTCAATTGAGTATAAAGTATTTCTTAATTCAAATGATGAAATCATAACAGAGTTTCCAAATCAAATATTGAGTGATATTGGTAAACTGATTGAGTTTTCAACGATGAATGATGATACTTCTGGAATTATTGAACTTGGAAATGTATTTTACTTTATAGCAACAAGTCGTGTTACTGATTCAATTGAATTGAATGAGTCTAATGGTATATTAATCATTGGTCGCGTTATTGATAATTACATTATTGAGCAAATGGAGGCTGTATCAGGGTTAAGTTTTGAAAATATCAGTGTTCTAGATAATGCAAATAGTAGAAATGGCTACGATGAATCAAGTGTATATAAGATGCAATACGATGAAGTAACCGAAAATCCCATTAATGTTGAGATTATGATTCCTAATAATTATGATATAAACTCTTCAATAGTAATCGCGATGGATATGCCTAGAACCTTATTTTTAAGAGGGATGAAGCAGGCTATTGATTTTGCATATATTAATACCATAGTGAGTTTAATTTTATCTTTTCTCATCTTTATATTATTAGGTAAATATATAACCAAACCTTTTATCAGTTTGATTCATGATGTTAAGTCGATTAATATCAATGATCCAATGGTTCGAAAGATTTCTGAACATGGTAAAGATGAGTTTTCTTTTTTACGAAAGACCATAAATAATCTATTGCAAAGAATAGCAATTAATCAAACTGCAATTATTAAGAGTAAAGAAGAAATGTACACTACCTTACTCTCTATTGGTGAAGGTATTATAACCGTTGATTCCAGTGGAAATATTGTGTTTTTAAATTTAGTGGCAGAAAAAATGACCGGATGGTCATTAGATACAGCACTAAGTAAAGACTTAACTACGGTCTTAGATATAAAAGTATCTAGTGATGCTCCTTTAGATTTAGTAGAACGTGTTTACAAGGCTAATAATATAGTTGAGTTCTCGAATAACTTAAAGCTCATTCCAAAAAATGGAGAATCAATAGATGTTGAAATTACAGCTTCACCAGTGAAAGACCAACAAGGAAATATGAGTAGTTGTGTTTTTGTTTTGAAGGACGTGACAGAGAAGAATAAGAAACAAAGACATATCGAGTATTTAAGATACCAAGATATATTGACTGGATTATATAATCGTAGTTACTATGAAGCGCGAGTTGATGAGCTTGAAACTAAAGAAAGCATGCCACTTAGCCTTATACTCATAGATGTGGATGGTTTAAAATTAACAAATGATGCATTTGGTCACGAAAGTGGTGACCAATTATTGATTAAAGTAGCTAAATGCATTAAGAAAAGTGTTCGATTAGATGACATTGTTTGTCGAGTTGGAGGTGATGAGTTTGTGATTATCTTACCTCAAAAAGATAATAATGAGACTATGCAAGTGATTAACCGTATTTATTCTGTGATTGAGGGAGAGAAGAATCAAAATATGCCTATCTCAATTTCAAGTGGTTGGGCTACCAAGCAAAAACACAGTGACAGTATGGATTCTATTTTAAGAATTGCTGAAGACATGATGTATCACAACAAATCATCTGCTAAGAAAAGCCAACGCCACCAAACGATTCAAGTGATTATGAAAACACTCTTTGAAAAAAACCCTATAGAAGAAGCTCATTCTAATCGAGTATCTGATCTTTGTGTACGACTTGGTGAATGTATGAATCTAGATGTTTCTATCATTAAAAACTTGCAAACAGCAGCCTTACTACATGATATTGGGAAAATTGGAGTTGATAATCAATGTTTAAATAAGATGGAACCTTTAACCAGTGAAGAATGGTTAAAGATTAAGAAACATCCACAAATTGGTTATAATGTGTTAAGTTCGGTGAATGAATATGGACCACTTGCTAATATTGTTTTGCATCACCATGAACGTTGGGATGGGAATGGATATCCAACTGGGTTAAAAGAAGAGGAAATACCTTTAGAATCACGTATTATCGCAATAGCAGATGCATATGATGCCATGATTAGTGATCAAGTCTATCGCAAAGGGTTAAGTGAAATAGAAACTCTAAGAGTAATTGAAGATGAAGCAGGGAAGCAGTTTGATCCTGTGATTGTTAGAATCTTTTTAGATAAAGTCATAAATAAATAATAAGAATACTATCCAACTAAAGACGAACATTGTGTTCGTCTTTAGTTGTTATTGTAATGATTAATAATCTATGACAGAATTAGACTATTAATAGAATTAAATATTGGAAAACAGAGTGTAATCGTAATAAAGATTAGTTGGTTAAGTGCACTATGATAGTCATATTATAGAAAATGATATGATTGAAATACTTAGTTTTAAGTAATACGATTCATTAAAAGAAAAAGGAGCATTCATATGAAATACTCAATAAATGGTTATATTAAAGCGATTCCTGAAAAAAGAAAAGAATTACTTGGATACTTATTAGAAGCAGCTAAGGAAATGAATGCTGTTGAAAGTTGTCATGTGTATATCGTGGGTGTTAATAATGAAGAATCTGACAATGTATATGTATATGAAGTTTGGGATAGTGAAGAAGCACATAAGGCTTCATTGTCACTTCCAGTGTTTCAATTACTCATTCAAAAAGCACGACCAATTATTGCTGGTTTAGAGTCATATCCTGCACTTATGATCTATGGAGGAAAAGGGCTTAAAGAATAATCATTGATTTGACTTTGTTTGTTATTCCTTTTTTTAGTATTAAAGAATATTCAAGTAATCATGTTTTTACTATTAAATCAAATGGACAATGTGTTGTTATCTTTAAATACACTATCGAATAATCAATTTCTGCATATATTGATGATATCCTATACAATAGAATCATGTATGTTTATAAAAAGGCAGTATAATGTATAAGTCAGTTAGAATTATGAAAGAGGTATTATGTATGTATTCAAAAGAAGAAATGAAAAAACCTATACTAGTAAGTATTGTTATTTTATTCGGAATCATTGCTTATCATCTATTAGATAATTTTGATACAACAATGAATTCACTATCTAGTATTATTGGAATTTTCTCTCCAATCATTGGTGGATTTGTTTTAGCATATCTTCTCAATATTCCAATGAAAGCAATTGAGCTAAAACTTCTTAAAAAAGTTAGACTAAAACCATCTTTAAAACGAGTACTTTCTTTAGTTTTAACTTTAGTCCTTGTGATTGGTTTCTTCACAGTTTCAGTCTACTTTGTGCTTCCTCAATTGATTAGTAGTCTTCAACAACTTCAAATAGAAGCGTCAACGGACTATTTAACACAACTGGCTGCTTTCTTTCAAGAAAAATTTGATCAACTAAATCTGTCAGATGATTTAGTAAATCAAATTCTTTCCGTTTGGGAAAGTATAGTCAATGGAGCAACTACATTTATGTTGAGCATTGCAGATAAAGCTTTAGGTGCAGTAAGTGGAATTATTGCTGTGGTATTCAATGCGATTATTAGTACAGTGCTTGGACTCTATATCCTACTAAGTAAAGAGAAACTAACCCAAACATTTAAAAAAGCATTCTATGCATTTACACCAAAAGATTTTTGCGATCAAGCAACGAAGTACATTCGAATTGTAAATCATTCATTTGAGAACTTCATAAGAGGTCAGATTGCTGAAGCATTCATCCTTGGGAT
>DITO01000092.1:0-1674 GCA_002422065.1 Erysipelotrichaceae bacterium UBA6182
CGATAGAATATAGTTATGTATTTGGTAAATTAAAAAGAGCGGAGTATCGTTACTTTGATATTGGGGAGTTAAGTGAAAATATGAGAGTTGCTTTAAGGACGTTGGGTG
Organism: Erysipelotrichaceae bacterium UBA6182; assembly: GCA_002422065.1. Classification (GTDB taxonomy): domain Bacteria; phylum Bacillota_I; class Bacilli_A; order Erysipelotrichales; family Erysipelotrichaceae; genus UBA6182. Next base: position 109 of record DITO01000092.1, read on the forward strand.
TTGATGAGGGAAGTTTTGTAAGTTCACAAGGTTTTAAGTATGAGGGATTTAAAGTAGGGTGGAATACGATATATATTTGCAACGATGGTCGAGTGATTCATAAGAAAGTGATTGAGAATAAAAACGAGAAATTTATATATGAGTTTTTAAAAAGACATACATGGACAGAGGTAAAATAAAATGAAGATATTAAAAGTTAAGTTTAAGGTTAGTGAAAAGGATCACTTAAATATAGTCCAAGCTTTAAGTCAGTTTGCTTCGAGATTAGGTTCTAATTATGTAGGTTATGAATTAGAAGATGAAGTTAAAGAAGAAAGTAAGGTGGTTGCAGATGATGTTCCTGAAAAAAAGACAAGAGTTAGACAGACAAAGACAAAAGATACCGAAGTGTGATGTAAGTTGCAAAGGTTGTGGTAGTCGAGAATTTACATTTTACGGTGTATCTAAAATAAGTGTCGCACATTTTGCGGGGTATAAATGCAACAATTGTGGGAGAGAGTTAGCACTTGAAATAGATAAAGAAGAGTATTTAAAGTTTCAAGATTATTGCATGAAAAGTGATATTAAAACGGTTTCAAGCACCAAATATATTGGTATTCGGTAATAAAATGTCATAATTTTTTATAATTTTGGCTAATTGACTTGAAATATATAATAATAAGTGTTATTTTTAAGATAAGAAAAGGGTGTGTCTATGGAGAAGAAACGAGAAGTTGAGAATTTAATAGACATTGAAGATATGGATTATGCTCAAGCATTAAAAGACGGCAAAATAGAAATGTATGAGAATGAATTGTCGTTAGTTGAGGGCTATAGTCCTTTTTCTAATATTCCACATGGAGTTGCAAAACTTGAAGAAAAAGCTCAATAATTCTTGTATTACTATCTAACAGGTGGTATTCAAGTCGATGGAACAGGAAAGAATAGCAAAGGTAATCATTTACTAAGTTACATATTAACATTTGAAAATTGGAAAGAAATAGTTAGTAAGTTATTTTATGAAGAATCTAAATATGAACTTGGAAATAACGGACAAGAATATTTATTAGGGATTGTTTACAAGAAAAAAGACCCAATACTTTATGCTAAATGGAATATGAGAGCAATGTCATATTGGAATGATAACGCACTTCATAAACACATTAAAGATTTTGAGATGATATTAAATGGAAGTATTGATAAAAATGAAGAACTTAAAAGACAAATCTATGATGACGCTATGTATGCAGAAGATAGAGTTGATCGAACTAACAACCGTAAGATGTATATAGACATTAGTGGAATGAAAGAAGATAAGTCTAAAGTAACATTTAATGTTTACAATAACGGTGGTGGCAAAGAAAGAACAAAAGCATTAAGTGAAGAAATAGGTGTAAGTCGATTTGATATAAGTGAAGCGGTGAGTGGAAAATGATACAAGCACAACAACAACAACAAACCGAGTTTAATATAAAGAACTTTAGCATTAACATTCAAGAGTTGTATGAAGAAAACGTAAAGAATGGATATGCAGATGTAGTTAGAAACTTACTTGACCGTAGAGTTGAAACGGTTGAGAATAGAAAT
>DITO01000092.1:1727-11854 GCA_002422065.1 Erysipelotrichaceae bacterium UBA6182
TTATTTGAGGGTGGCGTTCGTGGTGGTAAAGACGTTTGGGGAATTTATATATATACCGAGTATTTAATGCACTGTTCAAGTAAAATGCACTTAGTGTTAGGAGTTTCATTAGAACACGCATTACTGACTGTATTGCAGAGTAATGGTTTTGGATTGTTATATACGATATCACATGGACAATTTATACGTTCAAGTGTAGATGGAGCTCAACGTGGTGTGTATAAGTTCTTAGACAGTTATGGTGTTGAAAAAGAAATTCATTTTTATGGGAATTATAAGCAAGATGATTATAAGAAGTTTCAAGGGTTCACATTTGGTAGTGTTTATATCAATGAGGGGACTAACCAACATTTAAACGGTATAAATGAAGCAATGCAAAGAACATCAGCAAGTAAAGATAGATTAATTTTAATAACTCAAAACCCTAAAGGACAGGCAAATAGATTCTACAAAGAGTTTGAAAAGACATTCTTATTTACTGAGAAAGATGTTGAGTTTGTTCTCAGCTTACAAAAGAATGAATATGTAATTAATGAATATCGTAAATATGAAGATAAGGTTTTGTTTGAAAGAAAGAAAGCCGAGATATTCTTAGTAGAAAGTTTTTGCAGTAAAAATAACGTATCAAGTTATGATTCATTAAATGATGAACAGCAAGTGTTTGTCCAAAAAGCGATTATTGACTTAAGATATGATTATGAAAATATGCTTAATGACGCTAAAGTTCAAAAGTTTATACCGATAACGGACACTCACAAATTATGGGATCGTTCAATGAGAAAAGTTTTGTTGTATGAAAAGGGCGATGAAAACCCAAACAAGATATGGTCTGGTTATGATTATAATTACTTTCATTTCACGATTGAAGATAATTTAGGTATGACAAGCATGATGAAATCAGATTTTAAGAGTAAGTATGCTAAAGGAACTTCAATATATGCACAACGTATTGACGGTATAAGAAAGACAACCGATAGTGCAGTATATTCAATGTTTACGGATCAAAACATATTCGACGGCGATATTCATGCGTTTGATTATCGAAAGACAAGTAGAATTATATGTGTTGATAAAGGTTTGAATCACCCTAACGGCATGATTGATGTTGAAGTTGATTACGAGATAGGTATGGTATGGCAATTACAAGAAAGTTTATTAGACTTTAGAGATAGTGAAGTCATGAATATGGGCTTAGAAAGTATCTATCAAGAGTTGTTAAAGTTGATTAGAAGTCGAAGAAACAGAGAAATGCCAGACTTTATATTAGTTGACCCAAGTGCAATTGAGTTAATCAAGTATCTTAAAATGAGAGGTTTGCCTGTAAGAGAAGCGAATAATGCAGTATTTACTACTCGTGGAGATGAAAAGACCGAAGCTCATGCAATACAAGACCGAGATTTAATAGGTATTCCACTTGTTCAAACAGCAATTGCTAAGTTAAAGTATAAAGTTCATGAAGATTGTATTGAAACGATACGTCAAATTGAAAGTTATGAAGCACCATTTGATGAAAAAGCAGGGAAAGAAAAAGTTGTTAAAGTAAATGATGATTTAGTTGACCCAATTAGATATGTGTTCAACACGTTAATACGAATGGGAATGTGGAGAGGAGAATCAAATGATGTCGAGAAAGCAAATGACGCAGGAACAGTGGAAGCAGTTCAAAGCGGACAAGATAGCCAAAGGAACTTGGCAAGACAAATCGCAGAAGTCTTTGGAGAGCAATACGAAGAAGATGAAAATGGATATGCCGACTTCTGGGGAACAGACGGTAGTTTCTTCGGCAATAACTGATACAAGCATGATGGTTCCAATGAGAACCACAGATGATAATATGATTGCTTATATGCAGTTTAAAGACTTAGAAGAAAGTAACGATAAGAACCCTAATCAATTTTTTGACAATTCAATGCAAGGACAAGTTCAAGCGACATTAGGTGTAACTCCCATGCCACAAAGTAAAAACCTAAGAGGAATAACGTGGAACATACCAAGACTTGATTTAATATGGAGAACAAGCCCATATGTAAAAAGAGCAGTTGATTGGATTTCAAGTAAGTTAATTATTAAAGGAATTGACATTAATACCACAAATAAGAATGTAAGTGCCGAAGAGTTAAACGAAACACAAAGTGGACTTAAAGACCAATACCGTTCACTTAAAAAGGTTTTTGAAAGTGGTTTAGTGTATGGTGGTAGTGCAGGTTTAATTATTATTAAAGGTGTTACAACTGATAAATTAGATAAACCCTTAATTATAAATAGTATAAAAAAGGGAGAGTTCTTAGGTATTAGACCCTTAGCACGTTGGTATATGATAGAACCAGCATTAGATAAAGGTATGGTAACTGAGATTGGTGAACACGTTGGCATATACAATGCTGATGAATTAGGTAAACCTTTATACTATCGAGTTAATTTAAGTGGTGGGTTAGGTGGTTTTAGTGGACTCAATTCAAGTGAATTAAAAGACAAAAACATTAAACAACAAGGTAATCAAATTTTAGTTCATCGAAGTTGGTTGTTATTATTTAACCCTTACTCACTTGCTCACATTGAAACACAAGTTGAGAGATATTGGAGTGCAAGTATTATTGAAACAGCAAGTGTTGATATGGATAGACACGAAATTATATGGACGGCAACAGCAAAAAGTGCAGTTAAGAATAACTTAGGTATCTTAAATATTGACGGTTTCGAGGGAACTTTAGCAAATAATTATTCAAAAGGTGTTGTTAATTCAAAAATTGAGTTAATGAAATACACCACAGCTCATGGCTTAGTTGCAATAGGTGGTAAAGACAAGTTTGAATTTGCTCAAAGTAACCTAGCAGGAAATGAAAAAGCATTACAGCAAAGCATGATTCAAGTTGCTTCAGCATTTGGAGTTTTACCTAACGTTTTATTTCCAGGCAATGAATTATTTGATGAAGATAATTATTTTCAAAGTTTATATGGCATTGAAACCATGCAAGAGAGTGAAGTTCGACCATTACTTAATGTAGTTATTCAACTTCTTTATCGTAACAATTATGGTAAGAAATTAGATAAGTTTGACTTTGAGTTCAAGCCAGTTGTTACAATGACACCTAAACAAAAAGCCGAAGTTATTAAGATCATGATGGAAGCAATTCATATCGCATACGAAGATGAAGCAATTTCATTACATGACTATCAAAAGATGTTACCAGACTTAATTAATAACCCATCACATATCTTTAATCAAATTAGCGAAGAATACATTCAACAAGTATTAGAGGGCGATGAAGATGGTAATGTGATTACATCAAGAACTAAGCAAATTGAAGTAGCAAAGGTCTTGAATCAATTAAAAGGTAGTGAAGAAAAAGGTTTATCAGGTGTGAATAGTCCATCAAGTTCAACAGCACGAGTTGAAAAGGGTGGCAATCCTAAAGAGAAAACAAAACCTCTTAAAAGACACCTATTAAATAAAGAGCAAGGCAAGGAGTAACGCTATGGAAAAAAACAAAGTGTTTCAGTTTGTAGATGGTCGTGGCAAGTTTAGATTTGAAATTAAGCTTTCAGAGAATAGACGCTATGATGAAAAAACAGGTTATTTATATTGCGATAATGCAATATTAGGTCATACAGGAGTTCAAGAATATTATGCATATGAACTTGGTATGGGTCAAAACGAAATTATTAAGGTTAATCGTTTTGCAGAGGACGTCTTTAGCGATGAAGCTATGGCGAGTATTAAAGGAAAGTCCGTTACAAAGTTTCATCCTACGAAATGGGTTACTAAGGACAATTACAAAACACTAGAAATAGGAACTATCTTAGACGTGCGAAAAGATGGAGATAATGTAATTGGCGATTTAGTTATTAAAGACCCTGACGCTATCATGGACATTTTAGACGGCAATATGGAAGCACTATCACTTGGTTATGAAGCCAAACTCGTAAAAATGGAAGATAGTGATGAATACAAACAGGTTGATTTATATATCAATCATGTAGCACTCGTTAAGCAAGGTAGAGCGGTTAATGCAAGAATTGCTGACGAAGAATTAAAAGAAAAGGAGAATAGACACATGGGAGTATTTAATTTCTTAAAAAATAAGAAAGTTCAAATCAATGATGATGATACCCTAACTATTCTTGAGGACACATTGTATGTGAACAAATCAACAACTAAGGTTGAAGAAGAAAGAACATACGATAGTGAAACAGGTGAGGAAACAACTAAACGTAAAGTAGAAGAAGAAACCAAATCACATCAACAAGAATCGGCAACACCTAAAACAAAAGGTTTGTATGATGAACAAACCGAAGTAAAACCTCAAGAAGATATTACAAAATCAGAATCAAAGACTGACGAAGAAACTACAACCAATGTAGCAGATGAAACAAATACCGAAAAAGAAACGGAAGAAAAGGAGTTTAACGACATGGACGCTGAACAATTAAAGGCATTTAGAGAAGAACTTAAAAAAGAAGTTCTTGCAGAATTAAAAGAAACATCAAAAGGTAAAGGTTTATTTGATGATGTCAACCCACTTGACACTGATAAACTTGACCAAAAGAAACAAACATTAGAACTTAATTACGAAAAAGATGAACAACTTCGTAAGAGAGTTTATGACAAGATGACAAATCCTGTCGCTCATGGTGGAGATTTCAAAGCTATGAAAGCATTTGCTAAAAAAGCACAAGAATTAACAGTAGAATAATAAAAGGAGAAAGATAAATTATGGCTACAAGACTTTATACATACGGCAACCCTAAGACCGTAATTAAGCAAAATGAATGGTTACCTGGTCGTTTTGCGACTGCTCATGGTGTGAATTTAAACGTTCAAGCAGTTAAAGCACCATCACTTGCCATTGAATATGGTGAGTTAGTTAAATTGGTTTCAAATGGTTTAGACGCTAACGCATACTCAGTTGAAAGAGTAGCGGCTGGCGTAACTAAGTTTGGTGTCATTATTAGAACAGTTGACGGACAAATTAGTTTAGAAGATGGTTTTATTGAAAGACCAAGAAGTAACAACACACTTTCAGTTTACCCATTATCAGCACCAAATTACTTTGTTGTAGCAGTTCCAATTATTGCTTCACAATCAGTTACCGTTGGTTCACAAGTTTATGCTTGTATCGTATCAGGTAGCGAAGGTGCTGTTCAAGCAACAAATACAAACAGTGCTATCACATTAACAGGTTGGGAATTTGCAAGCAAGCCTTACAAACCAACATCAAGTGCAACAGAAGTTGTATTGATTAAAAAGACAGTTTAGTAGAGGAGAAAACATACTATGGAAAAAACATACGATTTCTTAGATAATTTAAGAGAAGCTCACAAGAGTGGTAAAACTCTTAAAGAAATTATATTAAGAGCAGAGTCAATGGTTGAAGATCCAAGAACTGAAAATATTTTTGGAGTTAGCGTTCTTGACACTGAGAAGAAAAGACAAGCAATGTTTGCAGATCAAGCAAGACGTCTATTAGGAGATGAAGCAACTAGTTTATTTGCTGACAATGCACCTATTGGAGCTTTTGCTACAAATCAACTCGAAAGACTTGATATGAACGTTCGTAAACAAGCATTAAGAACATACGCATTTAGAGATATTCCTATTGTATATGGTGGTGGTGCATTAGAATCTGTTAAAGGGTTCAAAGAAATGTATCAACTTCCTAAAGGCGGATTTATTGGTGGCGACACTAACGAAGTTCGTTTAGTAGCAGTTGATTTCAAACCTCAATTCGTTCCTGTTAAAGCGTTGACTTACGGTTTACGTTTAGGACTTATTGACAGCGTGAAGAATGACATGATTGGATTTGACGCTATTTCTAAGAATGGTGAAGCAATTCAAAAAGCATGGGCATTAGATATTGACCGTATTGCATATGTTGGAACTCGTGGAGAAAACGGTTCAACAACTGACGTATCAGGAGCTTATAGAGGTTTATTAAACTTTGAATCAGCAACTACTACTGACCTCGAAACAACAGCATTATACGGATTATCAACAATTAAGAAACTTGAATTACTAGACATTAACAAAGTTATTGAAATTGTTATTGGAGAACTTAATTTAGTTGCTCAATCAATTGACTGGGATCCAACTTTAATGATTAACAAGATTTTATTCTACAAAGAATTATTTGCATGGTTAGGAAGCACTGCACAAAACGCTACTGGCGTTGCAACTCCTTTCAGAACTAACAAAGCAATTCTTCAAGAATCAATTGATATGTGGTGTGAAACTTTAGGTTTCGACAAGATTCAAATGGAAATGTTACCTTACTTATCACATGATATTAGTGGCACTAAAGACGCTTCAATGGTTTCAAGTGGAACTAATGAAACAGGTCGTATTGCAATGTATCGTCAAGATCCATACACTAACTACTTACCATTACCAATGGACTTAACAGGTGGTGCAGTTGTATTTGATATCAATAACAACGCATTTAGAAAGAACTATTTATCATTTGTTGGTTATTTAATGGCTTTCTACGCTGAAACAATTCGCTACATTGATAACGGAACTTCAACGGGGTAGTAACGACCCTAACCTATGATTTGAATGGTGGTAATGTTGGTGGAGTTACAACAGACATTGAAGATGATGAAGCAGTAATTGGCTCATACATCTTAAGTGCCTCTACTCTTCCAGAACCTGTTCAAACAGGATACACACTTCTTGGTTGGGGATTTGATGACGCAGGTGCTGTCATGGTAAGTGCGACTGATAAACTCGTAGAAGCTGACACAATTTACTCTATTTGGGAACAAGATTAATAATCTTATCTTAAATATTTAGCAATTAAATACTAAACTAATTACGGAGAGGGCGTAAACCCTCTCTCTAATACAAGCATATTATCAACCCTTATATGATGGTATGTTTGCCTTAGAGAATAAAAAAAGGAGATAACAATATGTCAAGTTCAAATTTTCCATTTTGGAATAACAATACATTTGGAATAGGAAGTGTCAATCAATTTAATTTAAGTGCTTTCAATCCTTATGGTTTATATCACTATACGGTAACAATCGTATCGCCTGTGTTTCCGCCAGGAGAAGAACCAACTGAACAAATAGCACCTGATGTTACATTTCAAGACTTTTTAACATGGTGTGGAACATACGTTGACATTGATAACGATAAACACGCATTATTTCCTTTAGCACAAGCATTACTTCAAATTGCAAGAGAATATATAGACGTTGAGTTTATAGGAGAAGAAAGTTACAAAAGAGTTGTATGTTTATATGCAGGACATTACTTAGAAATGCATTTAAAGATGTTAAAAGATGAGGCTCAAACACAAAGTGCTAACCCAGAAGTTAAAGATAAAGTTATTAAGTTAGAACAACCAATGGGTAGTAAAGAAGATTTTAAACAAACAATAAGTGGCACAATGTTTTGGTCAATATATGGAAGCATAGCAAGATTTGCAGGAAGAGATACTAAGTCGATTTGGGGTGCATTCTAATGAGATTCTATGACAATGATTTTTTAGTTAAACCTTTTAATGATGATAAGATGTCATACGACATTGAGAAACATCAATACATTTTAGACTTAGATTATTCACTTCAAGAAACAGGCGTTAGTTTAGTAGAGTTGTGGGGTAATAATGATAATGCTAATGGTATTTTAATGATAATTAGTAATGTATCATATACCATATTAAGTAAGTATAAAGACAACACTAAATACTATGATAGAACATTATATTGGCTATCACATAGTAAAAAGGGTAGAGATTTTATTAAGAATCTAATGTTAGATATGGTTCGATATAATCACGAGGACGGCGGTATGTTTATTGCATATCAAACAGGTATCAACTTACAAGAAATGAAAGATGTTCAAGTTCAGTTACATCATGCGTATAGTGCGATTGCTGAACAAATCATGGAGAAATATGGACAACAAGCGAGAGTTGAATTGATGAATATTAACACTATGAGTCGCTTTAGTAATCTTAATGACTTGCTTACTTATATGTTAAGTGAATCTTTAATTACTCAAGAACAACTTGACTTAGTTGAAGAGATTAAAGACATACCTTACAATTACAAGTATAAAGTGTTTATCAATGCTCAAGAACAGTTTGTTTGCGAAGATACACTAACCTTTAAAAAAGCAATGGAAAAGTTTGGAGTTGATTGGTAATGGCATTTAATATTACACAAATTAATGCAGGAAACCGTATGCAATTACAAGTTTTGACAGGTTACTATCACGCACCTAAGAAAGAATTAGATATTATAAAAGACATACCTAACTTTAAAGAAATGAACTTGGCTCAAATTAAAGCAATGATCAACAAAGATTTTAGCAAGTTTGGAAATGTCGATGAAACCGAAACACTTGAATACATTGAGAAAAACGGACAAATGTTTAAGTTTAGAGATGGAAAGAGTGATGTTTATACAAAAGGTGGACTTGACTATCAAGTAGTTGAATATTTAGATAGACAGCAAACACAAAACCAAAAGTGGAGATTAGAAACAAATTCCACAATGGATTTCAAAGCAGGCGGAAAAGTAATAGTTGCAGGACAAGAGTTTTTAATTGCAAAAGTTTTGACAATTCTTACGACAGGAACGAGAACTAATAAGTTTCTTGCTATGAGAACACCTTTAGGTTGGCAAAGATACGGTAACAAAATGATAGTATTGATGTAAAAGGAAGTTGGTGGGCTTAATGGATTTTCATGTTGATACAGATTTACAAATAGAAGTTTTAAACAGTGCATTAGGCTATTGGTTGTGGAATTTAGCGGTTGTTTTAGCACCATACGATACAGGTAACTTGCGTAGAAGTATCACAATGAGTGCGAATAGCGATACACATAAGAAATACGTTTACAACACCATGAACGCTATGTATCTTGATTATCTTGAAAGAGGCATTGGACCAATTAAAAAGCACATGTGTTTCATAGAACATAAAACGGTAGGAAGATTTGTAGAAGAAATCATTGACTATTTCAAAGTTGGCAAAAATATATCATTAGGCAAACCGACAGTTACATTACAAATTAGTAAGCAAGGTGCTATGTTTTACGAAAAGAAGATACTGCATAGAATGGGACTTGATGATATGGAACTTGATGTTACTGCCGATGATCGTAAGTATATGTCGAGATTTGAATTTGGAACAAAGCATAGAATGAAATATGAAAAGAACAATGTTCGAGGTAGTGAAAGAGCAAGAGTAAGAAGATTATACAAGATGAACGATAGATTATTAAGATGGGGTGATAGCGAATGACGAATATCAAACAAACGGATTTACTCAAATATTTAGTTAAAAAGTTTAATGCTAATAGTTTTGGTATATTATTTCGTATGGGGACATTTGGACTTAATGAAGATGATGGACTTTTAATATACACACCCGTAATTGATAATGGTGGACATTTTGATAGAATAGAGCAATTTGATGAAGAAACATACCAAGTATCGAGCAAGTCATTCGTTGTAATGAGTGGTATGGCAGTAAATGGGGACTATACTCCACTACCCAATGTCCAACTCGTGTCATACGACGTTACATTAGAGTTTTTGGTATATATAGACAACCCAATTAGCGAAATTATACGCATGGCTATTGAAGAAGTTAGAGATGGACTTATTGGTAACATGGATTTACTTGAAGTTCAAGAAGTCGACTTGTCAAACCAAAACGAAAGTGCACCACTAATTGATACTTACTTAAAGTTAGTTACAACCACAGACAGCATTGACTTTGGCGAAATATTTACAATTAGCAAAAGACGTTATCTCAATTATTCACTTACAGTTACAATGGCAGTTTCAAAAAATGTTGAAATGGGTAATCAATTTGAATGGGGTATTAAGTCTGCAAGAAGAAACGAATGGGTTTTAAGTAATTCAACTTATTGGGGTAGTTATGGAACAGTTGGAAGTGTATATGATTTAGACCAAACAAATCTAACATCTCCAAATCCATCACTATTACCAAACGCATTACAAAATCCATTAACAACGGCAGGCAGAATTGCATATAGACCATCTCAAGAAGAAACGTTTTATGCCTACTACCAAATCAATTTAGTTAATTATTCTGGAGATTATGAAACAGTAGTTCCACTAACAGTATCATGGGGAACAACTCAAGA
>DITO01000229.1:0-160 GCA_002422065.1 Erysipelotrichaceae bacterium UBA6182
TGGGATTCAGTATAATAGAGATGTAATCGAGGTACTCTATGGAAAATCTTATCTTGCTTTGTTTACTAAATAACGAATAAAAACAACCGCTTTTGTGTAGACAATTGCGGTTTTTTATATAAAGGAGAATAACAATGAATAAATTTGAATACATGGAAAA
>DITO01000229.1:233-10364 GCA_002422065.1 Erysipelotrichaceae bacterium UBA6182
GGATTAAATCTTGGTGGTGGTAAAGCAGTGATTATTGGTAATTCAAAAAAACTGAGATCGGATACTGTACGTCGTGAAGCGTTTTGGCGCTCATTTGGTCGATATGTAGAATCTCTTGGAGGACGTTATATTACAGCAGAAGATGTTGGAACAACTCCTCATGATATGAGTTTAGTTAAAATGGAAACAAATCATGTTGTTGGTCTTCCTTCAACAAGTGGTGATCCTTCTCCTTTTACTGCTTATGGTGTTTTCAAAGGAATTAAAGCAAGTCTTAAAGAAGTCTATGGTACTGGTAAACTTCAAGGTCGATGTGTTGCTATTCAAGGTGTTGGAGCTGTTGGTGGCCATTTAGCTCGATTGTTACATGATGAAGGAGCTAAACTTTATATCACCGACATGGATATGGAACGATGTGAAGAAATTGCTAGAGAAACAGGTGCAACCATTGTAGAACCTTCTAAAATATACAGTGTTGATTGTGATGTGTTCTCGCCTTGTGCTTTAGGTGCAGTCATCAACAATGAAACTATTCCTCAGTTTAAATGTAAGATTATTGCGGGAGCAGCTAATAACGTATTAAAAGATAGTGATATCCATGGTCCAAAAATCCATGAGTTAGGTTTTGTATATGCACCAGATTATGTTATTAATGCTGGTGGACTTATTAATGTATATCAAGAACTACTTGGATATGATAAAGATCAAGCACTTAAGAAAATTGATGAAATTTATGATCGTGTAAGAGAAATTATTCGTACATCACGTGATACAGATACCCCATCTTATTTAGTCGCTGATCGCATGGCAGAAAACCGCATCAATATGATGAGAAATATTAATTCAATTTACGTTAAAAAATAAAGGGAGGGATTAACATGCCCAAAGGCAAAGTAACCTTTGAAGAAGCGTTATGTAAGGGATGTGAACTGTGTGTTCATGCTTGTCCAAAGAAAATATTAAAACTTGATGGTCAACGTGTGAATGCTAATGGATATAAAGTAGCCATTATCTTTGATCCGGAAGAATGTATTGCGTGTGGTCTATGTGCAATGTTCTGTCCTGATACAGTGATTACCGTTGAGAGGTTAGCACAATGAGTAAAGTTGAATTTTTAAAAGGGAATGAGGCAATTGCGAAAGCTGCGCTTAATTATGGGCTTGAAGCATTCTTTGGTTATCCTATCACACCTCAAAATGAACTCATTGAAACAATGTCGAATATCATGCCAGCAAATGGTCGCGTTTTTGTGCAAGCAGAAAGCGAAATTGCTGCTATCAATATGGTTTATGGAGCTGCAGGAGCGGGAGCTCGTGTAATGACATCTTCTTCCTCAGTGGGTATTGCACTCAAACAAGAAGGTATATCTTTCTGTGCTGGATCTGAACTTCCGTGTGTCATAGTTTCTGTATCACGTAGTGGTCCTGGTCTTGGAGGAATTTTACCTGCTCAAAGTGACTATCATCAATCTGTTTATGGTGGTGGTAATGGTGACTATAGAGTAATTGTTTTAGCCCCTGCGAGTGTTCAAGAAGCAGTGGATGATGTCGGAAAAGCATTTGTATTAGCTGAGAAGTATCGCAATCCTACTATGGTACTCCTTGATGGTGCAATTGCTCAGATGATGGCAAGTGTTAAGTTACCTACAGAGCCACTTCCTTATCCTGATAATACATCATGGGCTGCTAGTGGAGCTGCTAAAGAGCGTGGGTCACGTAATGTCATTAATTCTTTGTATCTTGATCCTACTAAACTATATGCACACAACCAAAAGTTACATGCAAAATATCGTGAAATAGCCAAGAATGAAGCATGGCTTATAGATCATCAACCAGAAAGTCATGATGGAGCAATTATTGCTTATGGAACTAGTGCTAAGATTGCTTTAGGTGCTGTTCAAAGACTTAAAGATGAGCATGGTCTCAATGTGAAGTGTATTCAACTTAGAACTCTATGGCCTTTTCCTAAGCAAGCATTAAAAGAAGCGATTAAAGGAATGAAATTTGCTTTGGTTGCTGAGATGTCTATGGGACAGCTTTTCCAAGATGTTTTAGCATTTACACGTACTGATACAGTGATTGGTTATGTTGGAAAAGCAGGTGGAGAAATTATAACGAGTGATGATATTGTCTTAGGTTATCTTGCACAAATGGGAGGTGAACAAATTGAGCACAGTGTTTAAAAAAACAGGTGGATTAACTGATACACCATTCTCTTATTGTCCTGGATGTACTCATGGTATTATTCATCGTCTTGTAGCGGAAGTTCTTGAGGAACTCGGAATTCTTGATCGCAGTATAACCATTGCATCGGTGGGTTGCTCAGTTTTTGCTTATGATTACTTTAATACTGATGCCCTACAATCACCTCATGGTCGTGCACCTGCGGTAGCAACAGGAGTGAAGCGTATGCATCCTGATAAGATTGTCTTTACATATCAAGGTGATGGAGATTTAGCTTCAATTGGTGCAGCTGAGATCATCCATGCAGCAAATCGTAATGAGAATATTACAGTGATCTTTGTCAACAACGCTATTTATGGAATGACTGGTGGTCAAATGGCACCAACAACTTTATATAACCAAGTCACAACAACCACACCTCTTGGCCGTGAAGCTATAAGTGGTGCTCCGCTTAAAATGAGTGAGATGATTGCTACAATGGAACATATTGCTTATGTTGAACGTTGTATGGCTGCAGATGGACCAAGTATCATGAAAACTAAAAGAGCAATACGTAAAGCATTTGAGTGCCAAATGAATAATGAAGGTTTCTCAATGATTGAAGTATTATCCTCTTGTAATATTGGATGGAAGTTATCTCCAGTGGAATCATTGAATTACATTAAGAATACTATGACTCAAACTTTTCCTTTAGGAGTGTTTAGGGAGCGTAAAAATGAAACCAACCATTAAATTAGTCTGTGCAGGATTTGGTGGTCAAGGGGTACTTTCTGTAGGTCAACTGATTGGAATGTGTGGTATAGAACTCGGATATGATGTGAGTTGGATGCCTTCATATGGACCTGAGATGCGTGGAGGTACTGCAAACTGTCATGTTGTTTTATCTAATATAGGTCAATCACCATTTATTGGTAAAGATATGACTCATGCTCTACTAATGAATGATGCTGCTTTTAATAAATTCAAACCATTGATTAATGATGACACATCAGTAGTGATTCATACTGGTTTAATACATCAACATTATCCAGGATGTGATTTCTCAGCCTTAGCCCACGAACATGGTGTGGACAAAAGCATGAATATGATTGCGTTTGGAATGCTTGTGAAAAGTTTAGGTTGGGATGAAAACTTAGGATATAAAGTGATGAAAAGCAAATTCAAAGGATTATCTAAGTCTCTCATAGAAAATAATGAAAAAGCATTTAGATTAGGATTCACACACGAAAGTGTGTGAATCTTTTATTTGTGTCTTAAATTATATATAATAGATTCATGAACAATGAAGAAATTATCACTGAACAAGAAAACGAAAGTAAACTTGTTGCTAAACCGAAAAAGAAAATTAGTTTAAATACCATTATTCGCTCTATTGGTATTCTTTTAATTGTGATTGCAGCAGGTCTTTATGGGTATGAATATTACCTGACTTTTGTTAATCAACAAGACCTTAATGAAGTTATTGAACTCATGGATGTTCGTGATGAAATTAGAGATCGTCTTATTGAAGATAATCCAGATTTAGACTTTGAAGAGATTGAGCGATTATCTCTTGCTCAGCTTCATCAGCAATTCACAGCTATCAATAGTGACTATGTAGGTTGGATAGTTATCAATGGTACAAAAGTAAATTATCCTTTTGTCTTGGGTAATGATAATTCTTATTACCTTACACACAACTTTCAGAATCGATCTTTAAAACATGGTGCTATATTTATGGATTATCGTAACCAAGCTGATTTTTCGGATCGACATATTGTCTTATACGGGCATGCTATGCGAGATCAATCAATGTTTGGTTCTATCGACTTATATAAGAATCGATCATATTATAATAATCACTCTCAAATTGAGATTAGGTTAAAAAATGAAACTAGAATCTACAAAATATTCTCAGCTTATCAAGTTGATGCTACGATTACGAGATTAAATGTCCCGGCAAACAATCGAAGTATGAGTAGTTTAATAGAATTATTTGAAGCACGCTCAATTTATGATACTAACACAGATTTTTCTAATAAAGACCACATCCTTACACTAGTATCATGTACAGATGATGTCGATAATGGACGTATCATCGTTCATGCTGTACTTCAATCTGTCAACACAAACCCATAAGATTAGAAACACCACCTTACAAAGATTGCAAGGTGGTGTTTAAGTTTATTAATGATAAATGATTGTTATTTTAGATGAGTATATTTAATGTTCTTACCTTTCGCAAGTTCAATAGGATACTTAAGACGATTACGAACCATCTTACGCTCTAGAGCTGCTAAAAGGTCTACATCATAGAGTGATGCAAATCTTAAAACAAAAAATAAACTATCAACGATTTCATCTTCGATAACTTCACGTTGATTTTTGAACATATCCATAATTTGCTCATCACTTTGAAAACGAAATAATGCTAGTAGTTCATTGGCTTCAGTTGAAAGTCCTATAGCAAGTTCTTTTGGTGAATGATACTGATCCCAATCTCTTTCACTGCAAAATTCATCAATTATCTTCATTAGTTTATCCATAGTAATTCTCCTATGAGTATTCTTTCATAGTCGCATGGCACTGTCAATTTATAATAAACAAACGTATAATAAAGTTAGAGGTGAATTTATGACAACAATTATCATAGGCGGGGTTGCAGCAGGAATGAGTGTTGCAGCTAAGTTAAAAAGAGAACTACCGCAAGAAACTATTATTGTTCTTGAGATGACAGACACAATCTCTTATGGTGCGTGTGGACTACCTTATTATGTCTCAACAGAAAATCCAGATCGTTCTAAAATGAATATTCGTAGTGTTAAACAGATGATTGATTCAGGGATTGATGTACGTATCTTTCATGAAGTGAAACATGTCGACACACATAATAAAATAGTGTCAGGAATAAACAAAGATGAATCATTTTCGCTTCAATATGATCGTTTAGTCATAGCGAGTGGAGCATCACCAATTGTTCCAAAAATGTCATCAATGCCAGTAGATAAAGTGTTTACATTAAAAACACTTGATGATGGGGAGCGTCTAAAACAAGCTTACTCGAAAGCGAAAAGAATTGGAATTATTGGTGGAGGTTATATTGGACTAGAGCTTGTGGAAGCTGCCGTTCATTTAGGAAAAGAAGTTGTTGTTTTTGAAAAGGCAAACAGACTTATGAATGCTTTTGACCCTGAGTTTTCTACGATGGTTTATGATGAACTCATTAGAAACAAAGTGGAAGTCTATACCGATGAATCATTTGTTGATATTAAAGAGACAGATGATGGATTAACGATTATCACAGATAAGCGAGAAGTTGATGTTGATATATTAGTTTTATCATTAGGTATTCGTCCTAATACTTCATTTTTAAAGGACTCTAATGTTGAACTTGCATCTAATGGGGCAGTCCTTGTAGATACATACATGAAAACTAACATCGAGAATATTTACGCAGCAGGGGATTGTAGCGTGGTTACTCATATGATTACCAATGAACAACGTTATTTACCGCTTGGTACCAATGCTAATAAACAAGGTCGTAATGCTGCTGAGATTATTGCAGGGGAAGAAAGTCCATATCCTTATGCCTTAGGGTCTGCAATGATTCGAGTGTGTGGACTTGAGTTTGCGAAAACAGGTTTAAGTGAGCAAGAAGCAAAGGCCGCAAATATCAATGTTGTGACAACCTTTGTAACTTCACATGATCATCCACGTTATTATCCTAATGCTACAGATGTTCATATTAAGTTAGTGGCTGATGCTTCTTCAGGAGTTCTTTTAGGAGCACAACTTGCAGGTGAAAAGAATGCTGCAATACGCTCCCATGCTTATAGTGTTGCGATTAGTGCAAAAATGACTGCTAAGATGTATGCCAACATTGATTTAGGGTATGCTCCTCCATTTGCTACGACCTATGATGTTACTCAGATAGCAGCCCAAACTATCAAAGTAAAATAATGATTTGTAACTAATACTTTAAAAGTATTCAAGTATGATTTCAATCTACTGTTTTTACACTACCCTTTATCATATTATCGAAAATTTGTGATTGTGAGCAAGGGATTAAAATGTTAATATTGAAATGATATTATTGTAGGTTTGAAATGATGTTTTTATCTTTTAATAAACCATAACCTTGCATTTAATCACTGTCATTTTTGATAAGAAGGTTTTGGAGCAAAGTAAAAATCATGAAGGAGTCACCATGGAAAATAATAATGAAGTAGTTTATATCGTAGGGCATCGTCATCCTGATAGTGATTCTATTTGTGCATCCATTGGATATGCTCACTTAAAGCGTGAAAAAGGGATGAATGCCATAGCAGCTCGTTTAGGAGATATTAATCACGAAAGTGAATATTTACTTAATCGTTTTGGATTCTCTAAACCTGTGTATCTAGATGATGCTCGCTCACAACTTTATGAGATTGAGATGGATGAACCACTTGTGGTTTATGAAGAAACTACAATCTTTGAAGCATGGAATCTAATGACTTCAAAGAAGAAAGCAACTTTAGTTGTTGCGGATGAACAAAATAAACTTATTGGAATGGTAACGATGTCGAATATGACTGAAGTTGCAATGGGTGATACAGCAAAGAGTATTGAACTTTTGAAAGAAACACCGATTGACTATATCTCTAAGTCTATCAAAGGAAAACTTCTATATACACCAAAGCAAACTCGATTGAACGGTAAAGTCTCTATTATTGCGATTGCAGCATCAAAACTTGATAATTATGATTTAAAAGATCGGTTAGTCATTGTAGGCAATGATACACAAGCTCAGCTAGAAGTTATAGAAAAAGATGCAGCATGTCTTGTGGTTGTTTGGGCACCTTCGGTATCAGCAGCCGTATTATCATCGGCTAAAGAAAAAGGTTGTGCAGTAATTCTATCTGGACATGGAACGATGAATACAGCTCGTTTCATATTTTATTCATCACCGATAAAACATGTGATGTCTAGAAACTTAGTCACCTTCAACAAGCTTGAATATGTCAGTGAAGTTGCTAAGAAAATCATTAAATCTCGACATCGTGCATATCCTGTTGTAGATGATCGAGGTCATATCTTTGGTTTAGTCTCTCGCTATCACTTACTAAATGCTAAAAACAAAAATATAATCTTAGTTGATCATAATGAAGTATCTCAAAGTGTTGAGAATATTCTAGATGCTCAAATACTTGAAATAATTGATCATCACCGCATTGGTGACATTCAAACTTCAATGCCGATTAATTTTAGAAACCAGCTCGTTGGTTCTACATCAACTATTGTTGCAATGATGTATAAAGAACAACAAGTCACTATTCCTTCAAACATTGCAGGTTTACTCTTAGGGGCTATGATGTCTGATACATTAAACTTTAACTCACCAACCACAACTTCGATTGATCGTGAGATTGCAAAAGAACTAGCGACACTCGCAAACATAGAAATGGAAGTCTTTGCTAAAGAACTATTCTCAATATCAAGTAGTGTTCTCAATCGTTCTGTTCAAGAACTTATTGAATATGATATTAAAGAATATGCTATTTCAAATTATCGCTTCCGTTTAGGACAAGTCAACATTTATAATTTGGGTGAACTTGATACCATAAGAGCAACGTTAATTCCAGCAATGGAAGAATATTGCGATGAACACAAACTTGACCTTTTACTCATGATCTTTACATCCATTGAAAAGAATGGATCAATCATGATTGTTGCTGGAAAAGAAAAATGGATTGCAGAAGAAGCTTATCCTACAATACTTCATGGTGAAGATATCTTTATTGAGCATGTTGTCTCTCGTAAGAAGCAAATTATTCCAAGATTATCTTTAGTCATAGAGAATGGGGCACGATAACTTTCGTGCCTTTTTTTTATTTGTGGTAAAATAGTATTAACAATATCACAAAGAGGTAACATGGAAGCACTCATTCAATCATTTATCGATTATCAATTTGTAGTCCCAAGATTACTCACAGCTCTTTTTTTATCAAGCATTATTGGAATAGAGCGATCTAAGAAGAATCGAGCTGCAGGACTTCGTACACATGCTTTAGTTGGGGTTGCTTCAGCTTTAGTCATGGTAACATCCACATTTTTATTTAATCAGTATAACGCGATAGGTGCCTTTCCTGATCCTGCTCGTATGGGAGCACAAATCATAAGTGGTATCGGTTTCTTAGGTGCAGGCACAATCATTCAATCACGTGGCAATGTGAGGGGATTAACCACAGCAGCTAGTTTATGGAGTGTAGGTACTATAGGAATTGCGGCAGGAAGTGGATTCTATTTTGGAGCAGTACTTACAACATTATTGATTTATGTTGTATTACGCTTTGCAGTTACGCTTGAAAATGATTGGATTAATAAGCGACAACTGACTAAGGTATTAGTGTTCACAACACAACAAGACTTTACGATCTATGCCCATTTAGCTCATAAGCGAAACATAAGAATACTTGAGCAATTATTTATAGGATCAAATCATGTAGATGATCACAGTGAATACATGCTTATGATAAGTATTAATCATGATCAACGAAGAAACCTACAAGTACAAGAATATCTTAAGGAAATAGGTGCTCTTTCAACAACGTCTAAGATTCAACTTGTTGAAAATCAAGATGAGCAAAATGATCACGTGTAGTTGAAGGATAAAAAAGGAAGTGTGAATATAACATTCACACTTCCTTTTAGTATTGTTTTAGTATTGTTTTGTAGCAATCTTATATAAATCATAACCACCATCAACATTAATAGCGTTATATCCTAGGTGATTTAGCATCATTGTAGCAACATAACCTCGATGACCTACTCGACACATGACATAGATAGGTGTGTCTTTACTTGGTAACTCATTAAGTCTATCTCTGAGTTGATCGATATCAATGTTTGTAGATCCTTTAACCAATCCATAAGATACTTCATCAGAAGTACGAACATCAAGGAAAAATGAACCATTGGCGACAAGTTGATTGACATCGAGAACATCTATCTTTTTAATTCGTCCTGAAAGAATGTTAGAAGCAGCATAGCCTAGTATATTTACTGGATCTTTTGCAGAACCAAATGGAGGAGCATAAGATAACTCAAGATCAATTAGATCTTGGGCTTTTAATCCACCTAAGATTGCAGTTGCAATAACGTCGATACGTTTTTCAACCCCTTCATAACCTACGCCTTGTGCTCCATATATTTGTCCAGTTTCAGGATGAAATAAGAGTTTAAGATTCATTTCTTGTGCATTAGGATAGTAAGACGCATGGTTGTTTCTTTGAACATGGACACTTTGAACAGGAACATTGAGTTGTTTTAATGTACGCTCATTTAAACCTGTAGTAGCAACGGTTAAATCAAAGACTTTCACCACAGCTGTTCCTAAAGAACCTTTGTAGATATCTTCAATACCAAAGATATGATTAGCGACAACGATGGCTTGTCGATTAGCAGGCCAAGCGAGTGGAATCTTAGTAGTTAAACCACTGACACGATGTTTTACTTCAACAGCATCACCAAGAGCATAAATATCAGGATCTGATGTAAGCATATGCTCATCGACTACAATTCCTTTTAGTGCACCAACATCAAGATTTGCATCTTTTGCAAGTTTGACTTCTGATGAAACTCCAATCGCAAGTATAATCATGTCTGTTTCAACGGCTTGACCAGATTGAGTAACAACAAGATGACCATTGTTTTCGAAGTGACTCACTCCATCATTAAGTTTAAGTTTAATGCCTTTACGCACAAGTTTCTTATGCACAATCTGCGCAAACTCAAAATCTAATGGTGCAAGAACTTGAGGTGCCATATCAATGATGGTGACATCTTTACCTATTTCTTTTAGATTTTCTGCTACTTCAACTCCAATAAAGCCACCCCCAATAACGGCTACTTTATTGACATTATTATTCTTAAGGTAATTCATAATCGCATCTGTATGAGGGATATTACGAAGTATAAAAACATTGTT